>CAMQUX010000187.1 GCA_947037905.1 uncultured Desulfovibrionaceae bacterium
AAATGAAGATCCTGATACTTTTCTTTTACACCAAGGTCCTAATGCCATGGCAAAAATTCTTGATACTAGTATAGAGGCAGAAATTTTTATTTTAGATTCTGCCAAAAGCAAACTTCCTGACTCTAATAAATTCTTACAGGATGTTTTTGAATATGCGATTCACTTAGAAGGTGATAGTAATTCTCCTTCCTTACATATAAAAACAGAGCAATTTCTAAAAAAAGTATCTGAAATTCTACTAGTATCTTACGGATCTATAGAGTTAGAATTTTCTAGATTTAAGGAACAATTCCTAAAATTTAATAATAACAATACTTGGGAAAACTCACGCCCTAATATAGAAACTAAGGCAAATAAAGAGTTTCAAGAAGAATTTGAATTACTTTCTATTTTGATTATGTTCCCTGAATTTGCAGATCATGTAGCTTCTATTTTGGAACCATCTGATTTTTATAATGAAGAATCTCAAGAAATTTTTAAAAAAATGCTTCTTCATCCTGAATTTACTGCTCAAGATTGGATTATAAGCGCTGGAAACACTTCTTTAATATCTCTTACAAGTAAGTGGTTAGAGGCACCAGATATTAGAATTATAAAAAATTATGCTGTTTCTATAAGAATTAAATCTTTAAAGAAAAAAAGGGATCTTATTAGTAAAGAACTAATAAATTCAGACTCTCAATTAAATACTCAGATTTTAGAAATACAAACTGAAGTTATTGCCTTAAAAAGAGAGTTTTACCATTTGTAATATAAAATGAAAATATTCAAGATATCTATACTGTTTAGCCGAAATCTATATAAATGAATTAGAAGAAAAATATCGTTAAGGAGCTTGTATGCTAGAAGAGTTGTTAGAACTTCCCGAGATCAATAATCTCATCAAACAAGCCAAAGTTAAAGGGATCATTTCTTATGAAGAAATTCTAGAAAAAGTACCTGAATATATCATCACGCACCCTGATCGTATTGATTATATTATTAAGATATTAGAAGATAATAATATCAATATCACTGAGACTGCTGATACTATAGAAAAAGAAATCGAAGAAGCTCCTGTCGAACATATCTTGATTGAAAGTGATGACGAACAAAATGACAATCCTCTCCGTATTTATCTTAAAAAAATTGGACGTGTTAAATTGCTTTCTTATGCAGAAGAAGTGCAGATTGCAGCAAGGATTGAAGAAGGTCAAGAAGCTATCGATGAAATTGTTTTTCAAAGTGGTTTTTTAATAACTGAGATTCATAGCGTTATTCAAGATGTCCTCAAAGAAGAGGGTAAATTATATCATTTCTTTAACTTACCAAAAATTTATAATATCAACCCAAAAGAAAGAAAAGAAAGAACTAAATTGATTCAAAAAATTAGTGATTATCTTAATGATTTCTTTGAAACTTGTGATCTTCTTGAAGAAAAACTTGGGGCCAATCCAACATTAGAACAAGTTACAGAATTAAGGAAAACAGTTCGTGATAAAAGACAAGATTTTATAACACATATTGCAGATATTGATCTCAATAACAAACTAAAAGACAATGCTGCTGAAAATTTATTATATCTTGCGAATGATATTAAAAATATTCAAACTTACCTTAAAAAAGCATCTGATGTAAATTCTTGTTCTATTGAAGATATTTTAGCTGAGCATATTCTTTTTGAACCATGGAAGCAGTTTTATAAATCTGTTCTAACAGATAGTGAAATTCGCAAGAATTTTACAGAGGGATTTGGAGCTAAAACAGTACACCATGCCTATATGGGGGGGCTACTTGAGCATACTCTTTCTGTTATGAATTTGTGTCTACTTTTTACCGAACAGTATCCGCAAATAGATAAAGAAATTTTACTCATTGGTGCACTTTTTCATGATATAGGAAAAATAGAAGAGCTTAAAAATAACGATCATTTGGCAGATTTTACAGATGAAGGGAAACTTTTAGGACATATTCAATTAGGACTAGAACTGCTTTACCCTTTTTTCAAACAAGCAAAAAATCTTCCAAAGCCTTTTATATCGCATTTAAAACACATGATACTGAGTCATCATGGAGAACTTGAATACGGTTCACCAAAGCTCCCAGCAACACAGGAAGCACTTCTTTTACACCATGCTGATAATATAGATGCAAAAATGAGTATGCTAGATAATTTTTATGAGACCATGCAAACAAATGAGCAAAGTTGGGCATATCATCGTTTTTTAAATCGAGATATTTATTTACCGGAAAAAACTCCTACTGTTAATAAAAAAGAAAAAAAAGGAATAAAACAATGTTCATTACCTTTGAAGGGATAGAAGGAACAGGAAAATCAACGCAAATAACTCTTTTAAAAAATAAGCTTCTTACTCAAAATAGAGCAATACTCACAACAAAAGAACCTGGCGGAAGTAGGCTTGGAAAAGAACTGCGCTCTATGCTTTTAAATGTAGATGCAGATATTACCCCTGAAGCAGAGCTCTTTTTATATCTTGCGGACAGATCGCAACATATGGCACAGGTAATATTACCAGCGCTTAAAGATAAAAAAATTGTAATTTCTGATCGTTTTGCTGATTCTACAATAGTGTATCAGGGTTATGGACGAGGGCTTCCAGTAAAAATGTTACAAGAACTAAATAATTTAGCTGTTAGTAACAAATGGCCAGATATAACTTTTCTTTTAGATATGGCACCAGAAAAGGGTTTAGAACGAGCGATAGCAAGAAATGAACAAGAAGGAAAAGATAAAACAGAAGGACGCTTTGAGGCAGAAAGTATTGCTTTTCATAATAGAATTCGTGAGGGTTATCTTTCTTGGGCAGAATTACATCCTAAAAGATTTATACTTATAAATGCAGATAGACAACAAGATGAAGTGCATAAAGAGATTTGGGATACCGTGCAAAAACTTATTTCACAAATGTAAGATAAAAATATATATAGTTATAAAGCAATAAAAAAGCTAAGCATTTATCATGCTTAGCTTTTTTATTGTATTCTATAGTATATTGAAATATATAATTTTTTTAAAACACCTATAAGCATGACTATTACTTAGTTTAGGATTATACTTAGCTTAGAGTTTTATACTTCAAGATTAATAACGATTACAGTTAAAAGACTAAATACAGTTAAAAGACTCAATCATAAGCTTATAGCGTATAAAAAATATCATAGAATTTTATAAATTACGATTTTTTCCCCATTCATTTATATAAGAAAGAGCTGTTTTATATGA
>CAMQUX010000188.1 GCA_947037905.1 uncultured Desulfovibrionaceae bacterium
GTTCCTGCACGTCTACTTTTTTCTTGATGCCCACCTATTAAAAATGGACGATATGGAGTGCGTTTTTTTACATAAAGAGCGCCAATTCCTTTTGGTGCATGGAGCTTATGTCCTGAAAGAGAGAGCATATCAATGTTGCTATTTTTAAGTGAGCAAGGAATTTTTCCTATAGCTTGCACTGCGTCAGTATGAAAAAGAGCTCCTTTTTCTTTTGCAAGTTTTGCTATTTCTTCCACAGGAAAAATAACTCCTGTTTCATTATTTGCCCACATAACAGATACAATTGCAGTATCTGTACGAATAGATTTTTTTACTTCTTCTAAATCAAGATTTCCTAAGGTGTCCACATCTAAAAAAGTTACATCGTATCCTTTTTGCTTCTGCAGCCAAGTACAAAGAGAGAGTACAGCTGGGTGTTCTACTCGGGTTGTTACAATATGGCGTTTTTCTGGAAAACTATTAATTGCAGAAAAAATAGCCGTACTATTACTTTCAGTACCGCAAGATGTGAATATAATTTCATCAGTTGTACATTCTAAAAGACTAGCAAGTTCTTCTCGTGCTTGTTGTAGTGCTTTTCCTACTTGACCGCCAAAATGATGCATGCTTGACGCATTACCATAAAACTTTGTTAAATATGGCTCCATAGCTTTAAAAACTTCGGGTGCTATTTGTGTTGTTGCGTTATTATCTAAATATATAGTCATTTTATTCACCTTCTACTGTAATATCAGCATCAACTTTTTCACGTAAAGTTTTTTCAACTGTTTCTTTAATAGTTACTTGGCTTGATGGACAGTTAGTACAGCGACCAAATAAACCAACTTTTACTCGTGTTCCTTGTACATCAATAAGTTCTATTCCGCCACCTTCTAGCTCTAATTTTGGACGAATTTCTGAGCTGATAACTTCTTCTATTTTGCGTATGCGCTCTAAATTAGTCATAGCTTTTATAGGAATGAGTGGTTTTTTTGTATTTTCTTGACGAACATCAGTTATAATCTCATCTATTCTATCAAGACAATTACCGCAACCCCCGCCCGCTTTTATGTAATAGCTCACGTCTTCTGCGTTTTCGATATTATGTTCTTTTACTGCTTTCTCAATCTGCTCTTTGGTTATACCAAAACAGTGACAAACAACTTCTCCGTGCTCCTCATGTGCAGTTACTGGCTCGCCTCTATAAGATTTGATTGCAGCTTCTAATGCTTCTTCACCCATAACAGAGCAATGGATTTTTTCTTTTGGGAGCCCGCCTAAATAGGCGGCTATATCTTTATTGGTGATTTTTTCTGCTTCAGTTACAGGTTTACCAATTATCATTTCAGTGAGCGCAGAGCTTGAGGCTATAGCACTTGCGCAACCAAAAGTTTGAAATTTTGCATCTACTATAATATCATTTTCAATTTTTAAAAAAAGACGCAGTGCATCACCACAAGATAGTGAACCAACATCACCTATACCGTTTGCATCATCTATTGTTCCCACATTTCTAGGGGACATAAAATGTTCTTTTACTTTATCTGTATATTCCCACATTTTTGCTTCTCCTTTCTTTTTTCTAGTATTTCTAAAGAAAAAAGATTATTACTACTTATAGTTTTTATAACAATTATTTAATATTTTATTAGGACCTCTAATATGTTTCCATTTTCAAGTTCTAAGAATACATCTTTTATTTCTATTTGTATATTATCTTTTTTTATTATTTTTGCATTATTTTACCTTATAAATAATTACTTCACTATACAAACAGCTGGCTGGATTGATTATGCTACTCTTGAAAATATCCATTTTAAGGCAAAACTTGATACAGGAGCTGCAACTTGTTCCCTTGATGCAAAAATTATAAAAACATTTGAGAAAAATAATAATATATATGTCACATTTGAAACAGTAGATGATAATAAAAAGAAACATATTATTACTGCAAAACAAACTCGTGTAAGCTCAATTAAATTAAAAACTAAAGGTGTACAATTACGTCCAACTGTTTTATTAAAAGTACAGGTTGGAAATATTGCCCGAAAAGTTGAAGTGAACTTAACTGATAGGAGTCATTTTCAATACAGGCTACTTGTTGGAAGAAATTATCTTGCTTCAAATTTTCTGATTGATTCCTCTAAAAAATTTATTTTTTCAAAAGAGTAACAATTATGAGTAAATATTCCTTATACATTATCTGTTTTATTTTAGCCTTTATCGGTTTTTTCCTTTTTCTTTATAAAGTATTATTCCTTCAATTTCCTTTATTCCCCTACAAAAACACCTCTGCTTGGAATATTGAAAGCGAACTCATTTTTGAAGCAGAGAATGCGCCCGTGTCAGTCGTGCTACAGATACCTTATACTACTGATGCCTATTTAATTTCTAAAGAAAATTTTATAGGGAAAAGTTATGGCTATAAAACTGTTGCAACTGAAACAGACTCGTATGTACGCTTTACTAAAAGAAATGCAAAAAACAAACAAAGCCTTTACTATACTGCAACTATTCGCCCAAATAACGAATTATACGTCCTTCCTCAATCTGCTCCAGACTTCCTACTTACTCCCTCATTTTCAGGCGCAAGTCTTGAGGCTGCTGAGGCTATCATTACAGAAATAGGTAAACAGTCTTCTGATATTAGAAGTTTTGTGAATCTTTTAGTCGATCGTATTAAATTTCCTACTAATGATAATAATATGAATTTTTTACTACAAAAAGAAAAAGTTACTCCTCTTTTTGAAGTTGAGTTAGCAGTAAATTTACTCGCTCTTGCAGGTATTCCTTCACAATCTATTCATGGTATTGCTCTTGTGGAGGGACGAAATCTTCCAATAGAGCACTGGTTAGAAATATTTTTCGATGAAACATGGTATTCTTTTGATTTTGCAAAAGAAGAATTTGCTACTCCTAAAAACTTTCTTCCTTGGTGGAAAGGAAACAAATCTCTTGTAAACGCAACAGGAATAAATACACTTGCCACCCAAATATCGCTACAGCCAAAACTCGAAACAAAACTTGACGCAGCTATTATTAAAAACGAAAATAGACCTGTGTATATTAAATTTTCACTTTTTAGCCTGCCGATTGAAACACAGGCTCTTTATAAAACTATTATGCTTATTCCACTTGGAGCATTCCTGCTTGTTATTTTACGAAACGTTGTAGGTATTGGAACGTTTGGAACGTTTATGCCTATTCTTATCGCTCTTGCTTTTTTAGAG
>CAMQUX010000189.1 GCA_947037905.1 uncultured Desulfovibrionaceae bacterium
ATATTTATTATAATTTGTGATGTTGTATAGTTGCTTTTGCTCTGATTCTAGTCTTATGAATACATAAATTGTGAGTTAAATTTTATGAATGCTTGTTGTGCATTTACAAATTAAAATAATTTTTCTTGAATACATGTTTAAAAGAATGAGAATAAAATGAAATTAACCAAAATTGATATGGAAAATTGGGATAGAAAAAAAATATATGAACATTATATGACAGATGTCCCGTGTACATATAGTATGAGTGTGAACGTAAATATTAGCAAATTATTAAGCCAAATAAAAAAAGAAAATATCAATTTTTTTCCTGTCATTTTATTTTGCATTAGTTCTATTATAAATAAACATAATGAGTTTCGTATGCAGGTTGACGAACAAGGAAATCTAGGTTTTTACGACTATTTAAATCCTTCTTATGCACTATTTCATGCTGAAAATGAGCTATTCACAACTGTTTGGACTGAATTTAATACAGAGTTTACCCATTTTTATCTAAACTATAATATTGATATGGAAAAGTATAAAAATGATAGAGAAAATTCTAAACCTACCACAGCTAAAAATATATTTAATGTATCATGCATACCATGGGTGAGCTTTACAGGTTTTAATTTAAATTTGCAAAAAGGCTACGATTATCTTGCTCCAATTTTTACAATCGGCAAATATTTTTTAAGCGAGAATACAATATTATTGCCAATAGCCATCCAAGTGCATCATGCGGTTTGTGATGCATTTCATGTTGCAAGATTTGTAAATGAACTGCAAGAGTGTCTAGATAGTTTTTCTTTATAATATTTGCTATATTGCAAAATCAAACTGAGTATTTACGATATAACAAATAAATACTCAGTTAATAAAAGACGGAGCATAATTAATTATACTCCGTCTTTTATTATTAGTTTAACGCAATAGCCTCTTAGTTAACTGAAACCTAAAAAAACTTTCTAAGTAACGCTAGATGATTTTTAAAAGGTGCGTAGCGTAAAAAAACATCAAAATATAAAGATTTTTTTAGAATATTTTTACTGTGTGAAAATGTTTCAAAAGACTGCACGCCATGGTATGTGCCCATTCCACTTTCGCCTACACCGCCAAATGGCATGTAGTGATTGCCAACGTGTAAAACGGTATCGTTAATGCACCCACCGCCGAAAGAAATATGTTTTAAAACTTTCTCTTCGTTTATTTTCGATTTTGTGAACAGATAAAGCGCGAGCGGTTTTGGGCGCTGTTTGATTTTTTCTATGATACTATTTAAATCCGTATAAGAAATAATTGGCATAAGAGGACCAAAAATTTCATCTTCCATTATAGTATCGTTCCAGCTAGCATCAACAAATATTGCAGGAGCAATTTGCAGAGTCTCTGCATTTGCTTGTCCGCCCCAGATATCTTTTCTATCTTTTATAAGGTTTGTTAATCTGTCGAAATGTATTTTTTCATTTGCTCAATTAATGCATCTTTTACACTTTCATGAACTAAAATATAATCTGGCGCTACGCACGTTTGCCCTGCATTTAAAAGCTTGCCCCACATTATACGCTTGGCAGAGAGTGCAACATCTGCTGTTTCATCTACAATGCAAGGGCTTTTGCCACCAAGTTCTAATGTAACGGGTGTTAAATGGCGTGATGCTTTTTCCATTACGAGCTTGCCAACTGTAGTGCTGCCTGTAAAAAATATATAATCAAATTTATTTTCTAATAATTCCTTTGTAACAAGGCGATGACCAACGACGACTGCAATATATTCTTCGTCAAATACGGCTAATATTTTTGTGATAACTTCAGTTGTTGCCATGGAATCGGTAGCTGGTTTTATAACTGCGCAGTTGCCAGCTGTTATAGCACCAATAAGTGGCATCATTGTTAGCTGGAAAGGGTAGTTCCAAGGAGACATAATAAGCACACAGCCATAAGGTTCTTTGTAAACATAACTTTTAGCAGGACTCGCCATAATTGGCGTTTTCATTCTTCTTGGCTTTGTGAGCTTGTCTATTTTTTTGAGCATGAGTTTAATCTCATCGTAGACTAAACCAATTTCAGTTATGTACGCCTCAAAATCAGACTTATTTAAATCTATTTTCAAAGCCTGAATAAGCTCGCTTTCGTAAGTTTTGATTGCGCTATAGAGTTTTTGCAACTGCTCTTTTCTAAACGCAATAGACAAACTTTCACCTTTCGCGAAAAAATCTCTTTGTTTTTGTACGAGTGTTTGTATGTTTTCCGTTGTCTGGTCTTTGTTTAAAGTATCAGTAGTCATAGTATATCCTTTATAAGTCTATTAATAATTAGTTTTTATTTGTGTTTATTACGGTATAATTAAAATTAATATATTATTAATTAATTTACAAGATATTGCAGTATCGATAATAAGAGAGAGCCGATAGTAAATATATAAAATTACTAAGTACTTACAAGATACGATTATTAGAATTTTGTTTTTTTATTTTGTTAGAAAACTGGCCCCATGTAAAATACCGCCGTTTAATGTGCTTATTAGTTCTTTTAATGTACCTTGTTCAGAATCAACAATATGTTGATATATGAGCGTAGCTGTTCCGACTGCAATAAAAGAAAAGAATAGTTTCGCTTCTTTTTTAGATTTCAGATTTGACAACATATTTGCATCTTTCATCATATAATCAACAAAAACTTTTTGAAGCTTATTTAAAAATGCAGGAGCGATATTTGACTTGAAAATATTTTGATAAATATGTTTATTCTCCTCAATATACAAAAACAGTTCATTTATAAATGGAGTAAAATCTTTCATGAGAGAATCATGTGAATTCTCAGAAAGGGTCAAGGTCAATCTTTCAATATTCTCATTTTCTATATCTTCTAACACCGCGTAGAGGTTATGGTAATGAGCATAAAAAGTTCCTTTGCTTATATCTGCTAGTTCTATAATTTCTCTAATTTTTATTTGAGATATATCTTTATTAGAAATAAGATGCAAAAAAGCCTCTTTGATCATTTTTTTAGATTTTAATGAGTTTTTATACTGTTGTTTTTCCATTGTTGAACCAACTTTCTGTGTGATTTAATTTAAAATTGTACGACATTGTACAGCATTGTACAATTTATAAAATATATACTAAAGTACAATATTATACCATTGTACAATATTGTACTTTAGTATATATTTGTAAAAACATTGAGTCAATAAATTTATTTGTAAAAACATTGAGTCAATAA
>CAMQUX010000190.1 GCA_947037905.1 uncultured Desulfovibrionaceae bacterium
AGGTATATTTGCCAGGTTGTACACACATGCAACCAGCACAACCTGTTAGTTTAGCACAACATTTACTAGCGTACGTACAAATGTTTTCACGAGACGCAGAACGAGTAGCAAGCTGTTTAGAACGAGTAGAAATAAGCCCATTAGGCGCTGCAGCTCTTGCAGGAACAACATATCCCATATCACCTGAGCGCAGTGCAGAACTACTTGGTTTTGGGCGTTCTTTTGAAAATAGCATGGACGCAGTTTCAGATAGAGATTTTGTTGTGGAGGCTATTTTTTGTGGATCGCTTGTGATGATGCATTTAAGCAGAATATGTGAGGAGCTTATAATTTGGGCAAATCCACTTTATGGTTATATTCGTTTGCCAGATGCGTACTCAACAGGCTCGTCAATAATGCCGCAGAAAAAAAATCCTGATGTTTGCGAGCTTATGCGTGGAAAAGTAGGGCGTGTTTATGGCTCGTTAATAAGTCTTTTAACTATCTTAAAAGCCGCACCAATGACGTATAATAGAGATATGCAAGAAGACAAAGAGCCTTTTTTTGATACAGATAAAACAGTTCTTAATTCCGTGTCCATAATGGCAGATATGATGAAAGAGATAGTTTTTGAAGCAGAAGCCATGGAAAAAGGAATGCAAAAAGGCTATATAAACGCAACAGAACTCGCTGATTATTTAGCTAATAAAGGCATACCATTTCGAGATGCACACCATATAACAGGTGAGCTTGTTGGGTATGCAGAAAGAAATAATAAAGGTTTAGAAGCACTTTCTCTTGAGGAGTTTCAAAATGAATCTGCTCTTATAGAAGAAGATGTGTATAAAATTTTAGAATATAAAGTTGCTGCTGAGCGTAGAGTTAGCGCAGGTGGCACGAGCAGTAAATCTATTAAGGTACAGCTTGCAAATCTTAAAAAATGGCGAGTAAAAGAAGAAGAAAAATTAGCATAGTTAAGGCTGTAAATTTTTTATTATGCTGAGAATAGGCGATATAAAATAGGCAAGAATTTCTTAAAAGTATCTAATAAGACGAATTTTAAGAAAAATATCTTGTGAGAACTATTTCTGAAAAAGTATCTTGTGAAAAGTATCTTGGAAATAAAGTGGGAAAAGCGTAGTAGCGTAGAGTTGTATAAATGGCGGAGGGTAATAGGAATCGAACCTACCTATCACTTTTTGAGCGATTCAACGGTTTTGAAGACCGCGGGCAACACCAGTCACCACTACCCTCCATATTTTTTTATTATACACATTTCTATAGAAAGAGTGAAGAAAAAATATCGAATAAAGAATTATAAAAAATAATTTTTTATAAAATATGCACATAAGAACTTGCTTTTTAATAAAAGATACTTAATTATAAGCTGAGCGTATCTTTTTAAGATATAATTTATAAAAAATAATATTCAATTGTATAAAAAAATAAGATACTAAGCTTTAAAATCAAAGAAGCTTAAAAAGTAAGAAAGTGAGGAAAATTTGAATAACTATAAAAACATTTTGAGCTGGGCTGCAATATTTATACTCTTATTTATGTTGTTCAATACTTTTAATTTATCAAATAAACAGAATAACTTGGTACCATATAGTGATTTTTTAAATCGAGTGGATGCAAATCAAGTAAGTAAAGTTAGAATTGAAGGGCAAAACTTATTTGTTACCTCAACTGATGGGCAATCATTTGAAACCTACGCACCAGAAGATCCTAATCTTGTGAAAGGATTATTAGCAAAAGGTGTGCAAATGGAAGCACAGCCGCCTAAAAAATCCCCTTGGTATATATCTTTATTGTTATCTTGGTTTCCTATGCTTTTACTTATAGGTGTATGGATATTCTTCATGCGTCAAATGCAAGGCGGCGGCGGAGGCAAAGGTGGAGCCATGTCTTTTGGGCGCTCCCGTGCAAAATTATTAAATGATGAAAATACCCGAGTAACATTTAAAGATGTGGCAGGGGTAGATGAAGCAAAAGAAGAATTGAGCGAAATAGTTGATTTCTTAAAAGATCCACAAAAATTTACTCGCCTAGGTGGGCGTATTCCAAAAGGTGTATTATTAGTAGGTTCCCCTGGAACAGGTAAAACTCTTCTCGCACGAGCAGTAGCAGGTGAAGCAGGAGTTCCTTTTTACTCAATATCAGGTTCAGATTTTGTTGAAATGTTTGTGGGTGTTGGGGCAGCACGAGTACGTGATTTATTTACACAAGGTAAAAAAAATGCACCGTGTCTCATATTTATAGATGAAATAGATGCAGTTGGTCGTCAACGTGGATCTGGAATGGGTGGAGGAAACGACGAACGTGAACAAACACTTAAT
This sequence comes from uncultured Desulfovibrionaceae bacterium, assembly GCA_947037905.1. Taxonomy (GTDB): domain Bacteria; phylum Desulfobacterota; class Desulfovibrionia; order Desulfovibrionales; family Desulfovibrionaceae; genus CAMQUX01. The sequence continues at coordinate 2,319 of CAMQUX010000190.1, forward strand.
CAGTTACTTGTTGAGATGGACGGATTTGAATCAAACGAAGGTGTTATATTAATAGCCGCAACTAACCGCCCTGATGTTTTAGATCCAGCACTACTTCGTCCTGGTCGTTTTGACAGACAAGTAATTGTGCCGAATCCAGATTTAGTAGGACGAGAGCAAATATTAAAAGTTCATACACGAAAAACACCTTTAGAAACTGGTGTTGATTTAAAAGTAATCGCACGTGGTACACCGGGTTTTTCAGGTGCAGATTTAGAAAATCTTGTAAATGAAGCAGCGCTTCATGCTGCAAAAGTTGGACAAAATCAAATAAGAATGTCAGATTTTGAAGATGCAAAAGATAAAGTTCTTATGGGTAAAGAGCGTCGTAGTTTAATTTTAAGCGACGAAGAAAAAAGAAATACTGCGTATCATGAGGGCGGACATGCGCTTGTGGCAAAACTTCTTCCAGGTTCAGACCCAATTCATAAGGTAACAATAATTCCACGCGGCAGAGCTTTGGGCGTAACTATGCAGTTACCAACAGATGATAGACACAGTTATTCACGAGATTTCTTAGAAAAGAAACTTGCAATGATGTTAGGTGGTCGTGCTGCAGAAGAGCTTGTATTTAATGAAAGAACAACAGGCGCAAGTAACGATATTGAACGTGCAACAAAAACAGCAAGAAATATGGTTTGTAATTGGGGAATGAGTGAAAAACTTGGACCTTTATCATATGCTGATAATCAAGAACAAACATTCTTAGGAAGAGAATCAGGTCAGTCTCGCAATTTTAGTGAGATCGGAAGAGCGTCGTGTAGGGAAAGAGTGTTAAG
>CAMQUX010000191.1 GCA_947037905.1 uncultured Desulfovibrionaceae bacterium
TGACATACCAATACTTATTATTGAAAAAGCTATCGCTGAACATGTTTGGCTAGGTTCTCCTATAAAACTTTAATTTTTAAATACTACACTTCATAAAAAGAGACTCATTATGAAATCAGATTTTGGAACTTCATTACTACAAACTTTAAAAATAAAAATAAGCGTATTTTTATTTCTTATTATCACCTCTATTACCCCACAAGTGATAGATCTTGTTATACCAGAATCTGCTCTCGCATATAATGCATCGAAAATTCGTAGACCTCTTATATTCAACCTACGCCCTGATAGTTCCATACCGCAGCAACAGCAAATACCTACTACTACATATCCGCAAGATACATTCATTATGCCTCAAGAAATGGCGCCTGTTATAGATGGAATGAATATGGGCAATGCTAATAATGTAACAGGATATGAAGGTTCTCTTATTAAAGTAGAACAAGCTGAAAATGCTCTTTTTTTCATTTTTAGAGCCTACTTTTCAAAACCTGTAGATAAAAGCGCTGTTCATGCTTTCCATTTCATGGGCAAAAATAAATATGTTGTTGATGTTTTTGGCTCTTGGAAAAGTGAAATAAGCGCACATAAGTATAATTATAATAGCATCGGTCCAGTTACGGCTGTGACTATTGGACTGCACCCAAATAAAGTTCGATTTGTTTTTGACTTAAACCCTTATTATCAAGGACAGCAAATAAAACCACTCATTTTAAATGATGGCTCTCGTTTGCGTATTCTTATACCACAAAAGAACTTAACCATCGCTCCTGCTCCTGCGACAACAAGTCCAGTACCTACACCTACTGTAGGCACAACCACAAGTTCAACCACAAGTTCAAGCACAACTACCACACCTGTCTTCACAGAAGAAACTATCACAGAAGAAACTATAGAAGGTGAAGCGGCCGTTGACGAAGGTGGCGACGAAGAAGGTGGCGACGAAGAGTACCTTGACGAAGAAGGTGGCGAAGAAGAATACCTTGACGAAGAGGGTGGCGAAGAAGAATACCTTGATGAAGAAGGTGGCGAAGAAGAATACCTTGACGAAGAGGGTGGCGAAGAAGAGTACCTCGACGAAGAAGGTGGCGAAGAAGAGCTTGGCGAAGAGGAACTTGGAGATGAAGAGCTTGGCGAAGAAGAGCTAGGTGATGAAGAGCTTGGCGAAGAGGAACTTGGAGGCGAGGAGCTCGGTGAAGAAGGTGCCGAGGAAGAGTTCGATGAAGAAGCCACCTACGAAGGATCCGATGATGATGAGGGAAGTGATAGATTTGGAGATAGGACGTTTGAAGATGTTGTCGATGAAGAGGAAGGATTTGAGAACGACTTCAGCGACGATACGGATCCAAATCTTCAAGACCCAAGTTTATTATAAAATAACAATTTAAATTTCATAAATACAACAAATCATATCATTCCAACACAAATCTCCCAGTCTTTCAACTCTCCCCCAAAAAAAGCTTTTAAAAAAATCTCTGTTAAAAAACTATAGTATATTTTAAATCAAAACTATTCTCATAAAATTTCACAACCATCTTCTGTTACTAAAACCTCATATTCCCAACGTACTCCACCCCAATCTGCCCAGTACAGTCCTGGCTCGATAGTTATAATCATACCCGCTTCTAATTTTGTTTCTGATACTGAATTTAGCGATGGTAGTTCATGGGTCTCAAGTCCTATGCCATGCCCTAGTGAGTGCGTAAAATTTTGAGCTAAACCTTGCTGCTCGAACGATTCTTTTGCTTTTGCATACACATCTTTACAGAAAACTCCTGCGCGCACATATTTAATTGCTTTTTCCTGTGCTAGGCAAACTTGCTCTTTTACTTCTCTAAATCTTGCAGATTCTTTATCTCCAATCCAAAATGTTCGTGTTTGATCTGAGCAATACTCATGAAGTCTTGCACCTGTATCCACCAAACAGAGTGTATTGTTTGCTATTTTTCTATCACCTGGTATTGCATGAGGAAGTGCTGCATTTTCATTAACCCCAACTATTGTAGGAAACGCCAAGCTACTTGCTCCTTGAGTACGAAAAGCATACTCTATTTCCCAAGCTAGCTCTCGCTCAGTTAAATTTTTCTCACAAAAATTTGGAATTTTTTCTACTACCTTATGGTTGAGCAAGCACGATTTTCGCATAGCATCTATTTCATCTGAATCTTTTACCATTCGTAAGAGTTCCACTAAATTTCGTGTTGGGACAAGCTCTACAAACTTCTTAAAATTCATCGCCTCTGCAAAGCTTAAAGCATTACTCTCAAATGCTATTTTTTTTATGTTTTTTTTCTGAAAAAAAGTACTGAGCTCTTCATATTTTTTCCCAGTATATATAAATATATTTTCCTCTGGAAAAAATTCTTTCGCTGCGTCTTTAAATCGTGAATCTGTTAGTAAAAATTCTTCTTTTTCTGTTATTAACAACCAGCCAGAACTTTCATTTTCTTGCCCATCATGCAGCTCAAAGCCGCTTAAATAATACCTATTTGCAGCATAACTTATTAAAAGTGTTGTTATTTTCTCATCACACATTTTTCGGCGCAATTTTTCACGTCGTATACTATATTTTTCTAACGTCATATGAACCTCTTTTTTTATATTCTTCTGTTTTAAAATCTTGTCTCTAGTGATAAAATACGTTAGTATTATATATTCTTTTTTAGATAAATATTTTCATATATTATTTACTATTTTTATTATTTACTATTTTCCTTAGACTCATAGGAGATGCCCTTTATGAAAATTCTTGTTGTTGGTTCTGGCGGTAGAGAACACGCTCTCTGCTGGAAAATAAATCAAAGTAAACATGTGCAAACTATATATGCAGCACCTGGAAATGGTGGCACTGCAAAAATTGCTACCAATGTTAATATATCTGTATCTGATATTCCTGCACTTATTACTTTTTGTAAAGAAAAAAAGATAGACCTTGTTGTTGTTGGTCCAGAGATACCGCTTGTACTTGGGCTGCAAAATTCTCTTGAGCTAGAAAATATACCTTGCTTTGGCCCTTGCGCCTTTGCTGCAAATTTAGAAGGTAGTAAAGCTTTTTCAAAAATTCTAATGCAAGAGGCAAAAATTCCTACTGCTCCTTTTGCTATTTTTGATGATTATGAGCCTGCGGTTG
>CAMQUX010000192.1 GCA_947037905.1 uncultured Desulfovibrionaceae bacterium
CTAATAATTTCATCATATGCTTTGCATAATTCTTCCACCGCTTCTTTAGTTTTCCATGCCTCCACAGCTTGAAAACGAACAACTTTGTTTCCGTCCTTGTCAGTTTCAGCAATGATATTATCAGTATTTTTATAGCTTCCGCCTATAGCAAGGCTTGTATATTTATACAAATCTCTGTGAACTTGTAAAATCCAAGAAGCTTTTATAGGAATATATTCATAGCTATCATGTATTATTGTAAGAGCATCACGGTAACCTGCAATTTCTTGTTCATCACAAGATTGAGGGACAGTCTCATCAAGAGCAATAAGCCTAAGTCGCTCATCAGAGGTATAAATGCCCTCAATCCTATTTGACGCTTCCGTACTTTGGATTTTTGCAATTTTCAATAATCCTGTGAGAATACCGGCTTTCGATTCCATAAACGAGGCTTGTTGCCCTTTAAATTCATGCACTTGCACTATGCTTGCTACAATTTCTGGTGTAAGGAGTTTCTTCCATTTTGATGTATAATCATAGCTTTTCATTTTACTCATTACCTCTTTCAATTTACTCATTTATAATACCTATGATGTAATTGAATTGTACTTTGATATAAATAAAAGTCAAGTATCGGTTCTAATCGTTGAGGCTATTTCTCAGATTTTTCATCTATAATGAGCAAAATATTATATTATTTGCATAATTAACCCTTTACAAATAAGCAATTGTACATATTTATGATGCTGTGACAAAAAATACACCTAAAAAACACAGTAATATTTAGTGCTAAGATGGCAAGTATAATCAATTAAATGTAGCAATAAAAGCTTATAATTCATTTGACAATCGTACCTTTGCACCCTAATTTAAATTTACACGAAATATAGTTAAGGGAGTGGACATGGCGAAGGGAAAAAACACTGCGGATATTGGTTTTGAGCAAAAGATATGGGACACTGCCTGTATTTTGCGAGGCAACATGGACGCGGGCGAATACAAGCATAGAAAATTATAAAGACTTGATTTTAGTAATGTTGTTTTTAAAATATATATCAGATGCATTTGAGCAGAAGTATCAGGATTTATTAGCTGAGGGCGAGGGATTTGAGAACGACAAGGACGAGTATATATCTGAGAGTATTTTTTATGTACCGGAATCTGCTCGTTGGGGAGTAATAGCGAGCGCTGCACATAGTGAGGAAGTGGGCATAACGATAGATGAAGCGATGCGAGCCATTGAGAAAGATAATCCTAAGCAGTTAAAAGATGTACTACCAAAGAACTATGCACGTCCGGAGTTAGATAAGCGTCGGCTGGGCGAGATAGTCGATATTTTCACGAACATTAAGATGGTAGACATGGGCGATGAGAAGGACGTATTAGGGCGAACGTATGAGTATTGTCTTTCTAAGTTTGCGACGCAAGAGGGCAAAAATGCGGGCGAATTTTACACACCATCGTGTGTAGTGCGAACATTAGTAGAGGTTTTGCAACCGTATACTGGCATAGTGTATGACCCATGCTGTGGTAGTGGCGGAATGTTTGTGCAGTCTTATAAATTTATCAAAGAGCACCGAGAGAATATCGATAAAATTTCTGTCTACGGTCAAGATTCTAATCCAACGACGCGTAAGCTTGCGCGAATGAATTTAGCGATACGAGGCATAGATGCGAATTTGGGTAAATATGCGTCCGACACATTTTTTGACGATCAGCATCCGCAGTTGAAAGCGGATTATATAATAGCGAACCCGCCCTTTAATTTATCTAACTGGGGAGCGGACAAGCTCAAAAGTGACGTTCGATTTGGCTATGGACTTCCACCCGAGGGCAACGCGAACTATGCGTGGATACAGCATATGGTGCATCATTTATCGCCAACAGGCAAAATGGGCATGGTACTTGCGAACGGTTCGTTATCGACGCAATCTGGAGGCGAGGGAGAAATCCGCAAGCGTCTAATTGAGGCAGATTTAATAGATTGTATTGTAGCCATGCCGACTCAGCTATTTTATTCAACGCAAATTCCAGTTTCGTTATGGTTTATAAGCAAGGGTAAAAAGCAACAGGGCAAGACCTTATTTATAGACGCGCGCAAACTGGGAACGATGATTGACCGTAAGAATCGGGAACTCACAGTTGAGGATATAGGGAAGATAGCGAGTGTTTATGAGTCTTATGAGCGTGGCGAGCAAGAGAACATCAAAGGTTTTTGTTCCGTTTCAGATATAGCTGAGATAGCGAAAAACGATTATATTCTCACCCCAGGGCGTTATGTGGGCATAGAAGCAGAAGCGGAAGATTTAAGTGAACATCTTAACGAAAAAATGGAACATCTTACATTAGAACTTTCCGACCTATTTACTACATCAAACGAACTGCAACAAAACATAAAAGAGAGCCTAGCAAAACTCGGCTGGAATATCTAGGAGGCATCATGGAAACAAACACAAAATACTTAGAAATAATCTCAGTTATTTTATCGCTTGAAAACAAAATTGAAAACAATAAAACTATAAACAAAAACTTAGAAGAACAAATGCAAATAATTTTTAAATTATATTTTATTGATTTTGAACCTTTCAAAAACTGTGAGTTTGAAAATAGTGAACTTGGTAAAATACCTAAAGGCTGGAAAATTATTTTTTTTAAAGATTTACTAACTATCCGTAATGAAAAAACTATAGACTCGACAATACCTGAATTTTCAGTGACGAATGCTGGGATTTTCCCTCGTGATTCTAAATTTAATAAAAAATTATCTTCACTAAAAACTAAGAATAAAATTGCATATAAAAACGACTTAGTTTTTGGTATGAGTAGGGAAATACTTAATTGGGGAATAATGAAAGATAGTATAGGTAGCGTAAGCTCAGCTTATAATGTTTTTGCAGTAAATCCAATTATAAATTCATTATACTTAGAGCTTTTTATAAAAAATAAATTTGCTTATTTTTCAGATATAATTAAACCTGCTGCTCGTGAAGGTCAAGGAATTGATAAGTCGGTCTTATTTGCTAAAGGTATTTACTTACCACCCGAAATATTTCGATAAATATATTACTCTTAAAAAAGTATAGTAATAAAATTCTTATGATTAATAAAGAAAACGAAAACTTCACTCAACTTCGTGACTCCCTACTCCCAA
>CAMQUX010000193.1 GCA_947037905.1 uncultured Desulfovibrionaceae bacterium
AGGGCTTATCCCAGCAATGCTAATAGGTTTTACAGTAGTGGGCGGAGCAATTTACTGGATTGGCAAAAACACAACGAATAAACTTATGTCGCCGATGGAAGATTTTGCAGGGCATCTAGTTGCAGCGAGAAGAGGCGAAAATTTTTTAAAACCAGAACAATATGGATATAGTGAACTGCAGGAAGTTGCCTGCGAAATAAATCGTCTAGCGCAAAATGTTAAGGACGCAAATATGGACCTTGAAGACGAGAGAGCAAAAACAAACTATATTATCGACAGCTTAAAAGAAGGCGTTATGATAGTTAGTAATCAGGGCGAGCTTTTGTTTATCAATCGTGAAGCAATTAAAATGATAGACGGTCGTGGGGATATTGCAGGCAAAAATATGAATAGAATTACGAGTGAGCGAGAGCTTATAAAAATGATAGAGCAAGCAGTTGCAGATGATAAAAACTTGGTAGGAACGCTTACGATTAAAGATGGCAGAACAATAGAAGTTAACATATATGTTTTAGGTGGCGGAGTTCTGACTATTATGAATGATGTAACAGCAACAAAAAAAGCAGTAGAGGTACGAAGTGAATTTTTTGCAAATGCAAATCATGAGCTTAAAACTCCGATTACTTCGATAAGTGGATTTGCAGAGCTACTTTATGACAACGTAGAAGAAGATAGCCCGTTGAAAAATTATGCGGAACATATCTTAAAAGAAAGTAAAAGGGTAAAAGACCTAGTTGATGACATCGGAAAAATAAGTGCAATAGAAGCTAGCACAGCAACAAGGCCACTAGAAAAAGTAAGTTTTAAAAAAATTATCGAGGACTGCGTTGAAATTTGTGGGCCACTAGCACACTGTGAAAACATTGGTATTAACATCGAGGTAGAAGACCTTGAAATAATGGGCGACGAGCAGGAACTATGTTCGATGATTGGTAATTTATTGCAGAATGCAGTAATATATAATACGACTTACGGTTTTGTAGAGGTAAAATTATACAAAAGCGACGATAATATTATCTTAAATGTTGCAAATACTGGAGGGTATATTCCGCCAGAATATCACGAGAGAATTTTCGAGAGATTTTTTAGAGTAGAAGCAGGCAGAAGCAAAGAAAAAGGTGGAACAGGGCTAGGGCTTGCAATTGTAAAGCATATAGCAATCATCTACAATGCAACTGTCTCGGTCGAGTCAACACAGGAGCAAACTGTTTTCACGGTAAACTTCAAACAATAAAATCAAATTTTAGGAGGAAATATTATGTTATGTCAAAGGTGCGGAAATAACCTTGTAGATGGTGCAAATTACTGTGTACGTTGCGGAACCAAATCGTATATAAGCGACAGTGATATAAACCAGCTTAGCTATTCACAGGAGATGGAGAGAAGAAATCCACAGCCAGAAAATAGTCAAATAGCAGTAGTAGCAAACGAAGTTATATTAAATGAAAACAAGGAAACTGCTGTAGATGAAACACCGCTTAGAACAGGACAATATTTTTGGATTATACTAATATCACTTATTCCGATTATAAATTTTGTAAGCTGCATATCATGGGCATACGGACCAACTAAGAATATAAATATAAAAAACTTTGCAAAAAGCATTTTAATCTGGATAGGAATAGGTATGGCGTTTATCGGATTTACCTTGATGTTTGTTCTTTACTTTACACTTGCAAAATAAAAGAAAATACAAAACGGGGGAAATATATTGAAAGCGACAGTAATTATTCCAAACCTTAACGGCGAAGGCTGGCTAGGCGGAGCAATTGACAGCGTAATAGCCCAAACTATACAGGACTTTGAGCTTATCATAATAGATAATAATAGTACAGATAAAAGCCTTGAAATAGCACGCAGTTACCTAACTAGAAAAGACAGCTATCTAGTAGAAAACACGAGCAACACAGGTTTTTCTGCCGCAGTAAACACTGGAATAAAAGCTGCAAAAGGTGAGTTTGTAATCTTGTTCAACAACGATGCGTTCGCTGAAGAAAACTGGCTAGAAGAGCTAATAAAAGTAGCAGAGAGTGATGAAAAAATATTTTCAGTATCCTCACTAATGCTAAGATATTACGAGCCAGAACTCGCTGATGATGCTGGCGACTATGTTAATATTCTAGGTTGGGCGTGTAAAACGGGTGACGGGCTTTATGCGAGCCGATACCAAAAACAAAGGCGCTGCTTTTCCGCCTGCGGAGGTGCAGCACTTTACAGAAAATCAATCCTTGACGAGATTGGTCTTTTCGACGAAAACTTTTTTGCCTACCTTGAAGATGTTGATATTGGCTGGCGAGCAAATAGCCTTGGCTATAAAAACATATACTGCCCGAGGGCGGTATGCCGTCATATCTGCGGAGCAACGACAGGTGGCGCAGCAGGGGCAAAGTATAACGATTTTAAATCTGTGCAGAGTGGCAGAAATAATCTGCTTTTACCGTATAAAAATATGCCGATTATAATGTTTATATTGAACCTGCCATTTTTAGTTTTAGGATATTTAATAAAAGTTCTTTTCTTCAGTATAAGAGGATATGGAAAACCTTTCACACAAGGAATGGTTGAAGCTTTTAAAACTTTCGGTAAACTCGAAAAACCAAAGTTTCGCTTTAAAAACATCCCAAATTATATTCTAGTAGAAATATCGCTAGTAGGCGGAGTGTTCAGCTACGCAGATTATAGAATACGACGTTTTCTTAAAAAATCTTAGAAAATTGGTAGTATATAATCTAAAAGTAAGAAAATTACTTAATAAAAAGTTGAATTTTAATAAAACTATTGACTTTTACAGTTGATATAAGGTATTATATTAAGGCACTGTAAGTGCTTTAAACTTAGGGGTATAGCTCAGTTGGTAGAGCAGCGGTCTCCAAAACCGCGTGCCGAGGGTTCAACTCCTTCTGCCCCTGCCATATGGCCCGGTAGTTCAGTTGGTTAGAACGCCAGCCTGTCACGCTGGAGGTCGTCAGTTCGAGCCTGATCCGGGTCGCCATTTGCCTCTGTAGCTCAGTCGGTAGAGCAGAGGACTGAAAATCCTCGTGTCGATGGTTCGATTCCATTCGAAGGCACCAAATGCGGGTTTAGCTCATTTGGTAGAGCGCCACCTTGCCAAGGTGGAG
>CAMQUX010000194.1 GCA_947037905.1 uncultured Desulfovibrionaceae bacterium
TAAAAAAAGAGGCGTATGCCTCTTTTTTTTATATCAACTTATCGATTACTTCTCATTTATATTGCTGTTTTATTTTAAATATCTGTCTGATTTAAACTGACTACTGCTACTTTAAGCTATCTATACAAGCAGCTTTTTATTTCAATCAAAATTATCAAAAGCTATCGATTAGTTTTAATTCATATTCCAATTTAATCTTAATTATTTGCCTAATTCAGGCAAAATTTATTTTTCGAATAAAAAATATTCTATCAAGTCACATAAAACATGCCCTGCGGCTATATGTATTTCTTGAATGAGTGCTGTATCTTTTGTTGGTACTTGCAGTGTATAATCAGCTATATCTAACAATGCGCCACCTGTACGACCTGTCATGGCAATACAGAGTAAACCCTTCTCTTTTGCAACAGCTGCTGCTCGCAAAATATTTGCACTTGAGCCTGATGTTGAAATAGCTATCAATACATCATTTTTTCTTCCTAGTGCTTCTATTTGTTTTGAAAATATTTCTTCAAAAGAATAATCATTTCCTATGGCTGTAAGTATTGAGCTATCTGTTGTGAGTGCTAACCCAGCTAAAGGACGTCTCTCTATACGAAAACGATTTACTAATTCTGCTGATAAATGCTGACAATCTGCAGCACTTCCACCATTTCCACAAAATAGTATTTTTGAATCGTTCGAAAGATTTTCCGATATTCTTTTTGCAATCTCAACTAATAATTCACTATTTAAAGCAAAAAATTCTTCTCGCACTGCAAGACCTGCGGTTGCATGTGCTTTTACTCTCTCTAATGCGTCTGTATGCATCGAAGTTACTCCTATCATCAAATATAATACCACTCTCGCATTTGCGCTATTAATGTACGCAAGCGAATTACATAACTATGTTCGTGCTCTATTCTTTTACGTGCTTTTTCTGCTATTTTTATCCGCTCTGACTCTTTATCTATATAATATGCAAGTTTATCTTCTAGTTCATCAAAACTCTTATAACTTACGTATTCATCTTCAGCGAAAAGTTCTTCTAGGCATTTTTGATGATCGGTTATTAAAAATCCACCAACAGCCGGTACATCAAAAACCCTTTGGTTTACACCCTCGTATAACTGCAAGCTGATGCAATTTATATTTATTTTTGCCTGCCTATAAAATTTTGCAAGTTCTATACCATAAGGAACTGGTGCTTTCCATTTCCAGTCTTTACCATGACCAGGTAGTATTGCGCCCCAATTATTGTCACCCATTATTATAGGTTTATAAGGAATACTTCTAAGAACACATTCTCGGCGATAGATACCTGTTGCACGCCATACTATACTTTCTTGATATGCTCGTTTCTTTTTCGAATCGAGCTCGGAAAATGCTTTCCTGCTGGCAGCACTTTTTAAAAGTTTCGCTGGCAAAAAATGAGGCTTTTCTCTTGAATATTCTTCTACTAAATTATTTATCTCCATAGTTAAAATTTTAGGGAAGCTATTAATATCAATTTTCTCTATTTGCCTTGTCCAACTATTACCCACAAAAGCAACTGAATACTGCTTGCCTGCTATTTTACCAATTTTATACTGTGTAAAATCTGTTGCAAGTGGTAAATAAGAAATATTTTCATAACCTTGCTCTTTAAAAAAAGGAAAAAATCCTCTATCCCAAGTAAATATACCCACATTAGGATATTTTAAATATGATAAGTTGTCTAATATCAGCTCTGGACTATCCACAAACCAAGAGGCTACCGGTAACTGTGCTTTGTTAATAACAGCTAAAAGCTTTCCATCATAATCAAAGCCCATATGATTGACGGCTAAAATAAAATCTGGTCTGAAATTTTCTATTTTCTTTAATATTGTTGGTATATATAAATCAATTGATTGCCCAACGTCTACTTCTGTATACTCTATTTCCTCAGAAAGACCCTTGAGTGCATTTTCTATTTCTGTAGATACAAAATAGTCTTTCTTTAAGAGTAAAATACGAACCTTTTTTTTCTGCGAATCTTTTTCTCTATTTTTAGAAGCAAATACTCGATCTATATGATAAGTGATATCTTTATAAAAAAAGTCAAGATTTGTATATGCTGGATGAAAAAAAATACTTATTTTTCTATTATATTTTTCTATTATTTCATTTATTTTATTTTGTATAGTATATGTATCTGTTTCTGTTATAAAATATATATCTTTTTCATCTAAAAGAGAGCTATATTCTCCCCATAATTTTAGAATATCATTTTTTTTGTCAACTACTACTAATGGTCTTACACCTTTATCTAGAAGATATTGTATGTGCGCACCAGTACCTGCGCCTATAAATATGGCTCCTGTTATATTTTCTTCTCGTTGCACTAAGAATAATTCTGTTTCAATCCCACGCCGCCCTAGAACTCGTTTTTTCTTCCCATTTTGCTCAATAATAATATCTTGCTTGATGGAATTTTCATCATAAAAGAGCGAAAGTGTGTAGTCAAAATTTTTAACATTTAGCATTTTATTTCCATTTAAAAATAGCTCGAGCTACCTCTTGCCCTTGACCTGTTACTATATTATGCAGAGTATTTTTGTCACCATTTTGTCTTTGGCTTATACAATTTGTATCCGCAAGGCATTCTGCTCGAAAAATAATATCAATAGATGATGGGCGAAAAGTATATGGTTCTGTTAGCCCTTCTAGCATCCACTGAAAAAGATAGGTGTTATTTATATGTCTATTAGCATCGCAATAAAAAGATTTTGCTCGCACATTTTCACTGAAATCAACTTGGCTTAATTTAGCTACTGTTGTTGTTTCAAAATCAAGCGCACGCTCAGGAAATTCTTCCACTTGGGAACTTATCCATTCTGGAACTGCTGCCATTTTGCGTGTGTTAATATCAAATACTATCCAAGAGTTCGTAACAGTTCCTACTTTTTTTCCTGAGTGTGTAAATAGCACACAATCACGTGAAGTAAGGCTTTTACGCAAAGAAGATGGCCATGTTTTTACTACAAGCCCCTCTGAACTTTTGGGATAATAATCTATCTGCATATATGTCCTAGCTAGTACCCAAGTTAAGCCCAAATCACTAAACTTTCCTCCTGAAAACTCAAGAAGATTTGCATG
>CAMQUX010000195.1 GCA_947037905.1 uncultured Desulfovibrionaceae bacterium
GACTGGAGTTCAGACGTGTGCTCTTCCGATCTGGACGTGACAGATATTATAAAAACAGAGCATATTCATGTGGGCGATGAAGTTACTATTTTAGGACAACTTGAAGAGCAGAGCATCACTCTTGATGAGCTTACAAAAAAATGGAACATGGGTTGTTATGAGATACTTTGTGCTGTTGGTAAGAATAACAGAGTGTATATAAAATAAAATTTATTTTTATAAGATAAAATCATTTATGGGAATTAGGATTTTTAAAAATGTTCGATTTTAAAAAATGAATATGCGGATTTATTGTTTCATATAATAAGAATTATTTAATTTAATCTAATTATAAGTGTTTGTACGAGATAAAATCGTTTTAAATAATAAAAGTCTGATAGTTTGAGCTAAACTATCAGACTTTTATTATTTTTTATTCTGCTTTATTCTGCTTTATTCTGCTTTATTCTGCTTTATTCTGCTTTATTATTTTTATGATTAAAAATCTTATTTGGTAAAAAATAAAGATGCAAAACTACTGTAGCTAATATTATTCTTCTACAAAATAGTTTGTATCTAATTCTTTTACTTCGTATACTTTTTTTACTGTTAAGCCTAAATTATGCTCAATCATAAGTTCTGTTAATTTTTCACCATCAATTAATATCACACGTTTTTCTATCTGTTTTACATACTCTTTTGCATCGCTAGTAAATTTTGTGGTGGTAATAAACACCCCTTTTTTTGCACGGTGCATTTCTAACGCACCAACGAAAGCTTGTATGTCTGGTCTGCCAATTGTTCCGCTTGTATACCGCTTAGCTTGTAAATATATCATCTCAAGCCCAAGTTTATCTTCTTTTATTATACCATCAACCCCGCCATCTTTTGTGTGACGAGTGCTCTCTCCTGCCTCTCTAAGAGACCCCCCATAGCCCATGGCTATCATCAAATCTACCACAAGATCTTCGAAAAATTGAGGGCTTACTTTTACGATGCTTTCTAATAATTCTGTAGCTAATACAACATTTAATGTGTTAAATATAAGCTCTAATTCCTCTGCAGGTGTTTGTGGCTTTTGCTCATCATAAATATTTGCACCATTAGTATTTGCAGTATTTGTAGATAATTTTTCGTCATCTGGTACGGATTGTTTATTAGAACGACTTATAAATGATTGAAATTTTTCAAATTTTCGTAAATATGTGCTGTTAATCTCTTCTCCTGTTTCTAGCGCCTTAATCCCATCTTCAGTAATAACACAGACGCCTCGCCCTGTTCGTTTTATTAAACCAGCTTGTACAAGATACGTTTGTGCCCAAGAAATACGACCATCAATTAACTTACTTTTCCCACTTGCAATAGTAATATTTAATTCTTCTTCACTAAAATTAAATTCTCTATGCATCGCTAATATAAGTTTTTGTCTACTATACTCTTTACCATCTGCAATGACTTTTAAAATAGGTAACATAAACTTCTGATAATTGGGGATAGACATGGTAATTTTCCTTATTAATTTTTTCGCTATAATACAATTAAACTCTTATTTAGTCTATTTAAGAGAAAGAACTTCATATTAAAATACTATTTCTCTAATAATATATTTCTATGACAATTTGTTCTTTTATAAATTCTTTACTTCCTATGCGGTGCATACATAAAACATACTACTACATCTTATGCTATTTTTGCCCGCAAATTTTTAATTGTACCAGCAATGTCCGCAGCGCCAACTATTTCTGTTACGAGCGCAAAACATTTTGCACCATGCTGTGCAAGCTCTGCTATATTATGCTCTTTTATGCCACCTATTACCACAAACGGTAGTTTGATATGCTGCACAACATAATCTAAATAGGCTAAACCAACCGCTGCACACACATCATCTTTTGTCTGGGTTGCATAAATTGGCCCAACGCCTATATAATCTACTCCTAAAATCACTGCTTTTTCTGCCTGCTCTTTAGAGTGCGTTGAAAGACCTATTATCATTTCTTGCCCTATAAGTTTTCGTATTACCTCAACAGGCATATCTTCCTGCCCCACATGTACACCATCGGCACTTACCGCTAAGGCTAAATCTATATGATCGTTTACTATGAAAGTTGCGCCATATTTTTTTGTCAGCTCTCTTATGGCTAAGCATTCTTCATATTTCTCACCCATATATTTTTCTTTTTCTCTATACTGAATAAGCTTTATACCACTTGCTAACATCTCTTCTACTACTGCTATATTACTACGCCCTAAAGAAAATTTCTCTGCTGTAAGACAATATAAATCTGTATCTAAAATATTTTTCCGCATAATTAACTCCTAATGTACTTGGCTTATTCTTTGGCTTATTCTTTGGCTAATTTTTACTTATTCGATTATTTATAAAATATTTAACCGCTCTTTAAGCATCTACCACTTCCTATATATTTTGCTATCTTATAGCATTTAACTCTTATATTGAACTATATTTTCTTTTAGTTACATTTCATTTTTAGCTTTGCTTCATTTGCACCGTGGTAAGTCATTTGCAGTAACTTATTTGCAGTAACTTATTTTTGATAGTAATTATTTCTTAGGCGGTTATCAGTGTTTAAGGGTTTAGCTGTATTAAATATTTAACTCATTACTCATGCATTGGGGGGCGTTTCTTTTTGCTCCCAACAATACCTTATTATAGCATCTGCCTGCATGGCTGCAACCGTTACTACTCGTGGCATAAACGGTGGTGTTTTTTTATCACAAATTGTTTTGCCATCGCCTGCTATAAATATATTCTGCTTCTGCTTCGCTTCTAAAGTACTAAAAGAACCAAGCCCGCCCATGCCAGAGCCTGAAACTATAAACTTTTTCGTGCCTATAAACTCTTCTATGAGCATCACCTTTGTGCTTGCTATATCTACAGCCTCTACAATTACGTTATAATCTTTTAGTAAGTGCTGACAATTTTCAATGGTTAATGCTTCTTTATATATCTCAACCGATAAGTTATCAGTTACCTTACTCATATTTTCTGCAAGTGCGTCTGTCTTATACTGCCCACACTGTGAGAGTATATATTGCTGTCTGTTTAAATTACCTATTGAGACCTTATCAAAATCCATAAGTAAAAACTGTGT
>CAMQUX010000196.1 GCA_947037905.1 uncultured Desulfovibrionaceae bacterium
GCTCGAAGGCACGCCAGAGCAAATAGTACAAGATACAAATACACGGCAAGTTTATCTTGGAGATAATTTTTCCTTGTAGTATTTTTCTTATAGTGAAATAGTAATAAATAAAAGCAAAGAATCATTCTTTGCTTTTATTTTAAGAAGAGTTTATTTTACAACTAACTTTATGGAACTTTTCCAAGAGGATTTACAGAGAATAAAAAGTATGTTAGTTTTTTTAAGTAAAATAAAGAAATATTGTAATAATAATAGAAAATAGAATAATATTTACATAAAAATATATAACGAGAATATTTAATGGGCCTTGAACTAAGACAACAACTCAAATTAAGCCAAAATTTGGTAATGACGCCACAATTGCAACAAGCAATAAAATTGTTGCAACTTTCACGCGCTGAATTATTAGAGGCTGTACAGCAAGAGTTAATGGAAAATCCTTTTTTAGAAGAAGTAGAAGGGGTAATAAAAACTCCCGATAATATAGCGCAAATAGATAGAAATGGAAATGTAACAGAAGCAGCAGAAATACAAGCTACTATCGAAAGTACAGATTGGGCAGATTATCTTGGAGAATTTTCAAGTAGCTCTAAACAATCACAAGTGCGAGAGTATGAAAATGCAGAAGATGAAGGAATGGCATATGATGCAAAACATTCCACAAAACCATCACTTTCAGGGCATTTATATTGGCAAATGAGCCTTTCTGATTTTACAGATGCAGAACTTGAAGTTGCAGATGTTATTTTAGGTAATTTAGACCATGTTGGCTATCTTGTAGCAACAACAGAAGAGTTATCTGATTTACTAGAAGATGTGTCAGATGAGTTTATTGAGCATGTTATTAAAAGAATGCAAGGGCTCGATCCAGTGGGTGTTGTGGCTCGTTCTTTACAGGAATGTTTAGAAATACAGCTCGCTTTTTTTGAATATACAGACCCAATCTTGAAAACTATCATAGCAGAGCATTTAGAAGATATACAAAAACAACGCTTTAAACCTCTAGCCAAGAAATTTTCTATATCTTTAGAAGAGCTCCGTGAATATTTAAACATTATCCAGTCTCTAGACCCAATGCCAGGGATTCAATTTTCTGATTCAGATGTACAGTATATAAATCCAGATGTTTATGTGTATCAATATGGTGACGAGCTTGTGGTTATGCTTAATGAAGACGGTCTGCCACATTTACAATTAGATGATATTTTATCTGCTGCTATGGAAAAATCTGGCGGGACTGATAAGGAATATTTTCAAGAAAAAAAACGCTCAGCAGAATGGCTCATGAAAAGTCTTTTTCAAAGACAGAGAACACTCTTTAAAGTCGCAGAAAGTATAGTTCGTTTTCAACGTGATTTTTTTCTAAAAGGGGCAACAAGTTTGCGTCCACTTATTTTGCGTGAGGTTGCAGAAGATGTAAGTATTCACGAATCAACAGTAAGTAGAATAACAACTAATAAATATATATCAACAGCTTTTGGCTTATTTGAACTCAAGTACTTTTTTAACAGTGCCATTGTAATGGACGATGGTAGCCATGTTGGATCAGAAAGTGTTAAAGCATTTATTAAAAGATTAATATCAGATGAAAATCCTCAAAAACCTTTAAGTGACGAAAAAATAGTTGACTTATTAAAGAATGAATTAGAAATGAATATTGCGAGAAGAACTGTAGCTAAGTACCGAATGGCACTAGGTATAGACTCATCATCAAAGCGTAAACAAGTCTTTTAATTTCAGGAGGTTTTTATGAATATAAATTTTGTATTTAAAGATTTTGATGCGTCTGAAGCACTGAAAGAACATGCTCTACAACGGTTTGAAAAAGTGAAGAAATTTTTTCCAGCAGATGAAGAGCTTGATGTTCAAATGATTCTTTCTGTGGAAAAATTTCGCCACAAGGCAGAGATTGTGTTTAATGCGGATAATATGCATGTTTCAGCTTTTGAAATATCAGACGATATGTACGCAACTATTGATGTTGTGATAGAAAAACTTGTTAATCAAATACGTAAAATTCGTGAGAAAAATAAATCACATAGAAATCCATCATTTGCTCGAATGGATGTATTAGAATTTGCAGACGAGACAGATAAAACTCCTCGAGTTGTGGAAAGTGAAGAGCTTGCAGTAAAACCTATGGCTGTAGAAGAAGCTGTGGAACAATTAAAAGTATTAAAAGAATTTGAATTTTTTGTGTTTTTAAATCGTGATACAGAACGTGTGAATGTTTTATATCGTCGCACAAAAGGTAACTTTGGGTTAATTGACCCTCAGGTTTAAGGATTGTATGCATTTGAAAAATTAAGATAATCAGAAAATAAAGTGAGCATTGATGTTTACTTTATTTTCTTATATTATATGAGAGATGATAAAAAAAATATTTTAATACTTCTAAAAATAGAGTAAAAAAATGAGCATGTTATGTCAAAAAACAGAGAAGATCAGGTAGTTGTATTTTTTCTTTGTGGTTTATCAGGCGCTGGAAAATCAACCGCACTGCAAGTATTTGAAGATTTAAACTTTTTTTGTGTTGACGGTTTGCCTGCGAGCATGACTACACGTTTGATTGAATTATTTCGAGATCAGCAAAAAAAATATCGTGGGATAGTTTTAGGACTTGATGTTCGAGGTGATTTTTTTGAAAATACTTGGGATGAAATTCTTAAGAGTGTCGAAGAAAATGGATTTGCTAAACGAATAGTTTTTTTAGAAGCGAAACCTGAAGAGTTATTTCGACGTTACGCAGTAACACGTCGCCCACATCCTTTTGAAAGCTCAGAAATAAGCTTAGAGCAAGCACTTATAGATGAACGAGAACTTTTAAGCAAGGTTCGTGATGATGCAGATTTAATTATAGATACCACAAAATATTCTATTCATGATTTACGTCGTTTTTTACAACATGAATGGAGTGATTTTCAATTAGCTCAAAAATTACGAATAAATATAGTCAGCTTTGGTTTTAAATATGGTTTACCGAAAGATGCAGATATGGTTTTTGATTTACGTTTTCTTCCAAATCCACATTTTGATGAAAAATTACGTCCTTTTAACGGAAAAGATGAACAAATTCAGAATTATGT
>CAMQUX010000197.1 GCA_947037905.1 uncultured Desulfovibrionaceae bacterium
TGCAAAAGATTTACGTTTGGAAAAAATAGAAAGGGATAAAACTTTTGGGGAGCTTGCAGATATTTATTTTGAGGTAAAAGGAGCAACACTAAAAGGAATTGTTGTTGATGTTAACAGATATAAAAAACATCTCAAGCCCATGTTTGCTTCCTTGCATGTATCGCAAATAAGTCCGCAAAATATAGAACAGTTAGAGAAGAAATTTATTCAGCATAAACCCGCTACGCTTTGGAATACTCTTGAGCTTTTAAGGCGTATTATCAATTTTGGTTCTAAGACAAATAGGTGTCCTAGTTTGCAGTTTAATATTGAAATGCCCATTAAGGATAACGAGGTTACTGAATATTTAAAACCAGAAGAAGCTAAGCGTTTTTTAGAAACAGCGAAAAACTGGAAATCAAAAGATGTTGCTAATATGCTTCTTTTGGCGTTTTTCACGGGCATGCGTCGGGGGGAAATTTTTAAACTCACAGATGATGCTATTGATACGCATATGAAACTTATCAGTATCAAAGACCCAAAAGGCAAGAAAACTATTTCCATAGGGCTTAGCAGGTTTGCCGAAGAAATACTTCACGAGCAGGCACTGTGGCGAGATGAGAATTTTCCAAATAGTCCTTTCCTCTTCCCTGGTAAAGGGGGGCGACAACGCACTGATTGCAGTTCTGTTGACCGCTTTAAAATTGCCGCCGAACTGCCTCAAAAGTTTCGTCCGTTTCATGGTTTGCGTCATCATTTTGCGGTAACTTTAGCTAATAGTGGCAAGTTTACATTAGATATGATAGCCGAAATGCTCACTCATAAAGATGTGAATTTTACTAAGAAAAAATACGGACAATTTTTACCAGAAGCACTGAGTGCTGCAAGTAATACCGCCGCAGATATTTTGACGGGGAAAGTGAATTTGTAGTTAGTGAAACTAGAGTCTTTTTTATAATGTTACTGAGCGGTAACAATTCGTGCGATAAAGAGCAGAAGTTGTCAAAATGATACCGAACGGTAACAAAAGTGCTTATCTGAATGTATTTTGCTCTTATTGTTACCGAGCGGTAATATATATTGCAATAAAAAACAAAATCAGTTAAAAAGATACCGAACGGTAACAGTATCTGAGATGTATATTTTAAAATTAAAGCATGTGTAATTTTAAAAGGAGCTACGTAGTGAAAAATCAAAATCTAAATGATATGGAAGAAATAGGAAAACTGATTAGAAGCACAAGGAAAGCACAAGGAATGTCTCAAGAAGACCTTGCAGGACTTTCAAATACTGGGCGACGCTTTATTAGTGATCTTGAAAATGGAAAACCTAATATGCAAATAAGTAAATTTTTGCTCGTTATTGCAGCTCTTGGGCTAAGTATGTTTTTATTAAATAAATGGAACAAAAAGGATAATTAATGGATAATTCATTAGATGTTTATTTTAAAAATATTTTTGCGGGAAAATTATTTAAGTCCAAGAGCAAGAATACGCTCACTTTTATTTATGATCCAGCATATTTAAAATCTGAAAATCCAGAACAAATATCAGCTTCATTGCCGCTTAGTACAGAAGAACATGAAAATTATATTGTTGAGCCTTTTTTTGCGGGTTTATTACCAGAAGAAAATGCAAAGGCTGTTATTGCGAAATTATTAAAAACAGATGTGCGTAATACATTTAATTTATTAGAACACTTAGGCGGAGATTGTGCAGGGGCTATTGCGACGTATAAGTCAGGGACAAGCCCTAATAATAATGAAACAAATGAATATAAAACTTTAGATGATAAAGAAGCATGTGATGTTCTTTGTGGGTTAAAGCAAAGGCCTTTACATTTTGGTGAGGATGATTTTAGAATCTCTGGTGCAGGTGCTCAAGATAAACTCATAGCGTGTATTATTGATGACAAGCTTGCATTACCGTTAAATGGCACTCCATCGACACATATTTTAAAACCAAATATTTATGGTTATACAGATAGCGTTTATAACGAACTTTTTTGTATGCAACTTGCAAAAAAATGCGGACTAACTGTCCCTAATACTTTTATCAAAACGTTTTGTGACATTCCTTTTTATGTTGTGGAAAGATATGATAGGAAGCAGGAAGGTGATACTTGGCAGCGCATACATCAAGAGGATTTTTGCCAATTACTTCATGTACTGCCTGAACATAAATATGAAAGCGATGGCGGACCAAGCTTGCAAGCGTGCTTTGAGTTGCTTAATTCCTTAAAAGTGGAAGGTCCTAGTAAAATAGCTTTTTTAGATTTAGTTATTTTTAATTTTCTCATTGGGAATGGCGACGCCCACGGCAAAAACTTTTCTATTCTCTATAAGGATAAAATTCCTGAACTTGCCCCTTGTTATGACCTTATGTGCACTGCAATAATGGCTCCCCACTATAAAAAAAGCAAAATGGCTATGAAATTAGGCTCTTCAGATTATGGTATGAGTTACGTAATGAGAAAAAATTTTACAAATCTTGCAAGTATTTCAGCTTACCGAGAGGATTATATCTTAAAGCGTGTGTATTCTCTTGCTGAGACTATAACGGCCAAAGCTGAAACTTTAGCACATGAACTCAACCAAAATAAACAGACAGAATCAGAAGTATTTGGAAAAATTATTGATATTATTAAGAAGCATGCGGAAAGAATTTTAACAAAAGATATTAATAAAATTCTTTAGAAAAAAATGCAGAGAATAACTTTTTTGATTAAAATAAAGAAAAAGCTTAATGCCGGAAAGAATCTGTATTCAAAGTGTTGATGGGTAATTTGTAGTTAGTGAAACTATATCAGAATAAATATATAAATATATATATTTATATTATAATCAAAAGGAGGTTGTTAAGAAACAAAGTAATTTAAATACGCGTATTATTAATGTGTTGAAAATTTAATAAAATATTATTTATAGGAGAAAAACAATGGAAATAGATTTCAAACATTTAATGAAAACTTTTGTTCTTGAGAGTAGCTGGATAATAATCGTACTTATTGGTGTGCTGTTTGCTTATTCGCATACAACAAATTTGCTGGCACAGAATTCTTCGGTAGGTGTAATAATTTTAGCTAATATTGCTAATTTTTT
>CAMQUX010000198.1 GCA_947037905.1 uncultured Desulfovibrionaceae bacterium
TTATTCTTACCCGAGCAGAGTTCTTTTACTGAGTAAAAATTACTTTTATAAAAACTACACGAGCTGTTTATTTATAAATTATTTTTTATTTTTAAGCGCTGCTGCTATAAAATCTTTAAAAAGCGGATGAGCTTTCATCGGGCTTGATTTAAACTCTGGATGAAACTGACAGCCTAAAAACCAAGGATGGTCTTTTATCTCTACAATCTCAACTAAATCTCCAGCAGGAGAAAGACCGCTTAATAAGAGTCCGTTTTCTTTAAGAATTTCTGAGTATTTATTATTAAACTCAAAACGATGACGATGACGCTCATGAATTTCATTTTTCCCATACGCCTTATGAGCAAGGCTATCATTTTCGAGAGTACAAGGATAAGAACCAAGACGCATAGTGCCGCCTTTTTCACTTTCTGTATCTCTGCATTCTTTTTGGCTAGTGCGAGGATCGAACCATTCTGCCATAAGATAGATAACAGGATTTTCTGTGCTCGTTTCAAATTCTGCTGAGTTCGCATCGGCAATTTTAGCAACATTTCTAGCATATTCAATAACAGCGCACTGCATGCCTAAACAGATACCAAAGAATGGTATTTTATTTTCTCGGGCATATTTTATTGTTGTTATTTTTCCTTCAACACCACGAGTACCAAAACCGCCAGGAACAAGAATTCCATCAAGCCCTTTCAGTTTTTCTGCCACGTGCGCATCATCTATTTCTTCAGAATTAACATACTCAAGGTTTACAGCTATATTATTAGCAAACCCACCGTGTAAAAGTGCCTCGTGCAAGCTTTTATACGCTTCTTTTAATTCTACATATTTTCCAACAATCGCTATTGTTACGGTATCTTGTGGATTTTTAAGTTTTTTTACAAGCTCTTTCCAAGGTCCAAGCTCTGCATTTTTTGCTTTTAGCTTTAATAAATCGAGAATTTTTTGATCAATCCCTTGATTATAAAGCTCAAGAGGTAGCTCATAAATACTTTTTACATCAACAGCTGAAAAAACAGCATCGTTATCAACATCACAAAAAAGAGCTATTTTATTGCACACATCATCAGGTAGCGCATCTTCTGAGCGACAAACTATAATATTTGGCTGTATGCCTATACTACGAAGTTCTTTTACACTATGCTGTGTTGGTTTTGTTTTAAACTCGCCTGCAACTTTAATGCATGGCACAAGGGTAAGGTGAATGTACAAAACATTCTCTTTTCCTAAATCTTTTTTGAGCTGACGGATACTTTCTAAAAAAGGAAGCCCTTCAATATCTCCAACTGTTCCGCCTATTTCTATAAGAGCTACATCTAAATCATCGCTTGCGAGACTTAAAATAGCACTTTTAATTTCATCTGTAATATGAGGGATAACCTGAACTGTTCCACCAAGATAATCGCCACGACGTTCTTTTTGAATAACACTATTATAGATACGCCCTGAGGTGTAGTTATTATTTTTTGACATTGGGTTTTGAATAAAACGCTCATAATGTCCTAAATCCAAATCAGTCTCAGCTCCATCGTCTGTAACAAAAACTTCTCCATGCTGGAAAGGATTCATGGTACCTGG
The DNA here is from genome assembly GCA_947037905.1 of uncultured Desulfovibrionaceae bacterium. Classification (GTDB taxonomy): domain Bacteria; phylum Desulfobacterota; class Desulfovibrionia; order Desulfovibrionales; family Desulfovibrionaceae; genus CAMQUX01. Next base: position 1,570 of record CAMQUX010000198.1, read on the forward strand.
GTCTACATTAATATAAGGATCGAGTTTTTGAATTGTAGTTGTTAAGCCTCTACTTTCAAGAAGCGCTGCAACACTTGCCGCGGTTAAACCCTTACCTAAAGAAGAAAGTACACCACCTGTGATAAAAATAAACTTTGTTTTCATGAATTCCCTCTAAGTATTCGTAACAATTTATAAAAACTCTGACTAATTATGTGTAACTTTGTATAAAAATACTGACATTTGCAAAGATTTTTTGCAAGTATCAATATTTCCTCACGCTACTCTTTTTTTGGCAAAAATACAACTCAAAACAGATGTATAAATAAAAGAAAAAACACTTTCTCTGTTATTGACGGAAAATAAAAGCAAGCGTATAATACCCACTTCAATTTATAAAATACACATTCTCATATTAAATATAAATATAATTTCTTACAAAGGAGTTTTTTCTCATGGCACAAGTTAAAGCACTCATTATTACTGGTTATGGAACAAACTGCGAACACGAATGTGCCTATGCTGTAAAAAAATCCGGCGCAGAACATGCCGATATTGTCCATTTTTCAGATATTATCTCACGAAAAACCATCATGACAGATTATAATTATCTCATTTTCCCAGGGGGATTTCTTGATGGCGATGACCTTGGTGCGGCTCAAGCTGCTGCTCTTCGCTGGAAACATGCTCTCACTATTGATCAAACTCCAGTGCTTACTCAACTAAAAGCTTTTTTTGAAAATAATGGTATTATTTTAGGCATTTGTAACGGATTTCAACTACTTGTAAAACTTGGACTACTACCTGCCATTGGTGGTGAATACTTTGAGCGACAAGTATCTCTTAGCTATAACGATTCAGCTAAATACGAAGACAGATGGGTACATTTACAAGCTAATAAAAACTCTCCGTGTGTGTTCACTAAAAATATTGAAACACTTTATGTGCCTGTTCGCCACGGTGAAGGAAAAATTATCCCAAAAGATGAAGCTACTCTTAAAGCATTGCAAGATAATAATCTTATTGCCTTACAATATATAGACCCAATCACAAAACAAATTACGCAAGAATACCCTGCAAACCCAAATGGTTCTCCTCTTGGTATAGCAGGACTTACCGACCCAACTGGACGTATACTTGGTCTTATGCCTCACCCTGAAGCATTTAACCATATAACAAACCACCCAAGTTGGACTAGAGGCACTGACGATATTCTTGGCACTGCACTTTTACGTGGAGGCGTTGAGTTTATTCATGCATTATAGAGAAAAACCTTTTAATTTCTCGCAAATTCTTACACCACCCATAGATTCTCTTCCTCTTTCCTTAGAAGATTTCATGCGCCCAGCATTTGAAGAAGCACAACTTGCTTTTACAAAAGATGAAGCGCCCATTGGTGCTGCTCTTTTTGATAAAAATGGACTGCTTCTTGCGAAAGCACACAATATGTCCATAATGGATAATGACCCAACAGCGCATGCTGAAATAGTTTGTATGCGTGCTGCAGCAAAAAAGATTTGCAAC
>CAMQUX010000199.1 GCA_947037905.1 uncultured Desulfovibrionaceae bacterium
ACGAGATTCTCCGGAGTGACTGGAGTTCAGACGTGTGCTCTTCCGATCTACAGCTGAAAAGCTTACTTGATGCTACTTATCAGCCAGATATTGTCTCTGGGTTAAGTGGTGTTTGCTCTTTAGCTGATGATAGCTCTTGTGATACTGTTCTTTCTGCAATTGTTGGAGCTGCTGGTTTTTTACCAACACTTACTGCTGCAAAAGCTGGAAAATTTATTGCCCTTGCTAATAAAGAAAGCCTTGTTCTTGGCGGCGATATGATTCGCCATGCCTGCAAACAAAATAATGCGGTCATTTTACCTGTAGACTCCGAACATAATGCACTCTTTCAAGGTCTTATAGGGCACAGAGAAAAAGGAGAAGTTGAAAAACTTATTCTTACTGCGTCTGGTGGTGCTTTTAGAGACAAAGATAAAAAATTTCTAGAAACAGCAACAGCCGCGCAAGCACTGAAACATCCAAACTGGAACATGGGCGCAAAAATCACTATTGATTCTGCAAGCCTTATGAATAAAGGTTTAGAAATTATTGAAGCATGCCATCTTTATGGTGTAGATATTGAAGATATTGATGTTGTTATCCATCCGCAAAGTATTATTCATTCTCTTGTTGAATACTGCGATGGCTCTCAGATTGCACATCTCGCACTACCAAGCATGCATATTCCGCTTGCTTATAGCTTATCTTATCCAAAACGTATGCCGCTAAAACTTGAAAAACTTAAACTCACCACCCTTTCAACGCTTACTTTCCAAGAACCAAACGAAGAGCTTTTCCCCTGCCTAAGGCTCGCTAAAGAAGCTTTCAAGCAAGGTACGAATGCTTGCATCGTTCTTAATGCTGTTAATGAAATCATGGTCGATGCGTTTATTCACGGCAAATGTTCTTTTTTAGCTATTCCACGTGTTATAGAAGAAAATCTTTCGCAACTAGAAAATATACAGCTTGATAGTGCTGATGATATACTCGCCTACGATGAATACTTACGAAAAAAGACCCTTAAAGAACATTTTTCTTTATAATTTTTTTTAGCTTATGAGATATTTTATTTTATAAGATATTACAAATACAGAATTTCTAATGATTTTATAAGAATTTGATACTGGTTCTATTACGATTTACGATGTTTTGTTTGAAAGATTATTTAGTTTTTTTTGCTATCTCTGCATGACTATTGTAACTCTTAGTCTTGAAAAAATTGCATCTTACAAAAACATGAAGAATGCAGGAATTTATAAAATTAAAAAATAATTATAAAATAAAATCAACCTGTTATATCTATTGATAAAAAAACATCTAAATAATACTTTTCTTTCTAGAAATAATACATATATACGTATAAATATATTTCATGCGTATTATATTAGAATTTCTACTTAATAAAATTCCTTCAATCTATAAAAATATAAATCAAAAGTCTGAGACTTTTTCTTTTTTCACTACGGGGAGCATATGATTAGTATTATTGCGGTTATTTTAGTTTTAGGCGGACTTATTTTTTTTCATGAACTCGGTCATTTTTTTGCAGCTCGCTCTTTAGGCGTTGGTGTTAGAGAGTTCTCTATAGGATTTGGAAAGAAAATTTTTGGCTGGAAAAGAGGAAAAACAACGTATCAATTAGCTCTTGTACCACTTGGTGGTTATGTTCAGCTTGCAGGTGAATCAAACGATGGTGCATCTAAAGATTGTGCAGTTGATAATGAAGCAGACGCAGAGTTTGAGCAATCAGAACTCTTCTCACTTCGCCCTGCATGGCAGAAAATGATCGTTGTTGCATCTGGTCCCATTGCAAACTTTATTCTCGCTCTTATTCTTACTTGGATTGTTGTTGCTTTCTTTGGTGTCAGCGAACTCTCTTCTCAAATCGGAAAAGTACAAGCTGATAGCCCTGCTGCAAAAGCAGGACTCATGGCAAATGATACTATCACTGCTATTGACGGTGAAAAAGTACGTTATTTCTCTGAAATTCCTACTCTTATTCAAAAAAGTACTCAAAAAGAGCTCCTTTTTAGCATCACCCGTAATAATGAAGAACTTTCTATTCCTATTAGTCCTGCAGTTCTGCAGACCAAAAATATTTTTGGCGAAACTGTTACAATTAAAGGAATAGGTATTCAGCTAAACCCTAATAGTCAGATAACTATTGATGTTCCTTTTTTTGCTAGCTTTCCTTTAGCAGTTGAACAAACATGGCTACAGGGAAAACTTATAATTACAAGCATTGGAAAACTTTTATCTGGAGTTGTTTCTCCTACAGAACTCGGTGGTCCAATTACTATTGCAAAAGAAGTTGGTAAAAGCACAAAAGCTGGAATTCAATCAGTCCTTATGCTTGCAGCGTTTATTAGCCTTAACTTAGGGCTGTTAAATTTGCTCCCTGTTCCTGTTTTAGATGGCGGGCACATAGTTTTTTACGGCATAGAAATGATCACTGGTCGCCCTATTAACGAGAAGCTTTACAATATTCTTACCAAGATAGGCTTATTTTTACTCCTAGCTCTTATGGCTCTTGCTCTTTATAATGATGTATTTAGACTAGTTACCTCATAATATATTATAATTTAAAGCTTTGTTTGGAAATAAAGTTTACAAATAAAGTATGTAAATATATTTAAATTCTAATCTAAGATATCAATGTGCTTTCTCTTTATTTATATTAGTACCGGATTTCATCAAATGGACGATTTAACACTTATACTCTGTAGTGCAGAAGAAAAACTTTTACTTGTTCTTGCTAAAGAGCAAGCAGAAACTGCTGTGATAAAAAATCGTACTACTACAGAAAAAAATATTCCTAGTATAAAAAAAGATGCTCCTACTATTGAATTAAGTTCAGCTAATACAGAAAATAATTCTGCCAGTGCGGAAGCAAAATCGACTACAAAACCGCAAGCTTTGCAGAGTGTTCATTTTTCTAAATGGAATGTGCCTAAGCAAGGCATACGTATACTACTGCCAACTTTAGAACATGCTTTAAATATTATAAAGGCTCAGCCTGATTCTATTAAACGTATTGCTTGTGTTGTAGGCCCTGGTAGTTTTAC
>CAMQUX010000200.1 GCA_947037905.1 uncultured Desulfovibrionaceae bacterium
TAGCCTTATGTATAGCATTATTTTTGTCACTATCAATGTTTTTGTAGCTGGTGTTATTGCTAATATCATCACCAACACAGCATGTAATTGTATCCGTATTTTTCATAAAAAAACATTGCTAGTTCCTCAAAATGAGCAAATTTTTCTTTTTGGGGCAAATATAGGTGCAGGTATTGCTCTTATACTCAATATTGTTTCAGGTGGCGAGCTTGGGCTTAATATAGCAACTATTATGGGTGCTTTTTTAGGAGTATTTTTCTGCTCACTTATTAATGAATTTATACCTAACTACTTTGAAAACGTTAAAATGCATAAAAATAAAAATTCCCTTCTCAACGTTTCTTTTCAAAATACTTTCGCAGAAAAAAAATATTTACTAAAATAACACCTAGTTTAAAAATAATTCTGATATAAAAAAAAGAGATTGAAAAGTTCAATCTCTTTTTTTAGGGAAACCAAATACCCAAAGAAACACGCTACCGCTGCTTTCTTTCGAACCTGACGGATTTCACAGTTATTTTGCCATTTGATTTCCCTACTAATTATAGTAGCAAAGAAATATTCTTTTACTAAATCTTCCATTCTTTTACAAAAATACTTTAGACTTGTCAAGTTCTACTAAAATTACTTAGGCGCAAAGCTACTACCTGTTGCATGTAGAATAATGACATTAGCAACTATTCTACCTTATAAAAGCTAACTTATTTTTTCCACTGATTCGCATATTAAACCTACAGTTCTTTTTTTTATCTATTTTTATCTCCCTTCTTTCTTCAAATCATCCCACATTTATAAAAAACTACTAAAAAAATATTGCCTTTTTTTAAAAAATACTCTATTAACAAACAGCTATTAAAGATTTGTAACTTTATAGCTTTCTAATCTATCTTACATCTTTAAACTAAAAAAATTTGGAACCCTATGAGCACAATACGCAACAACAAACTACGGAATATCGCCATCATTGCCCACGTTGACCACGGTAAAACAACCCTTGTTGATGGACTTTTTAAACAAAGCGGACTTTATAGAGAAAATCAAGAAGTTGATGATCGTGTTATGGATAGCATGGATCTTGAACGTGAGCGCGGGATTACCATCGCTGCGAAAAACTGTGCTGTTGTATGGAAAGATATAAAAATTAATATTATTGATACACCAGGCCATGCCGACTTTGGTGGTGAGGTTGAACGCTCACTTTCCATGACTGATGGCGCTATACTTCTTGTTGACGCATCTGAAGGACCTCTTCCACAAACTCGTTTCGTACTAAAAAAAGCACTTGATGCTGGGCTTAAAATTATCGTTGTTATCAACAAAATTGACCGCCAAGATGCTCGTACAGAAGAAGTTATCAACGAAGTATACGACCTATTTATTGACCTTGATGCCACAGAAGAACAATTAGAATTTCTACTACTCTACGCAATTGGTAGAGATGGTATTGCAAAAACTTCTCTTGAAGATCCTTGTACTACTTTAGAGCCAATTTTTGACGCTATTCTTAATGAAGTACCGGGCCCTGAGTATGATGATGAAGAACCTTTCCAAATGCTTGTATCTGACCTTGGTTATTCTGAATACCTTGGACGCCTTGCTGTTGGACGTGTTTTTAACGGACATGCAAAAAGTAACGACTCACTAATTTGTATTGGTGAAGACGAAAAACAACGCCCACTTCGTATTACAAAACTACAAGTTTATGAAGGACTTAGCTTAAAACCTTCTGATATTATTGAAGCTGGTGATATTGTTGTTCTTGCTGGTATCGAAAATGTTACTATTGGCGATACTATCTGTAATAAAGAAAACCCAAAAGCACTACCTCGTATCACAGTTGATGAACCAACTGTTGCTATGCGTTTTGGTATTAATACTTCACCTCTTGCAGGAACTGAAGGGAAATTTGTTCAAGCATCACGTATTCGTGATCGCCTCGATAAAGAAGCGCTTATGAACGTTGCTATCCGCATCGAAGATACAGATACTCGTGATAGCTTCCTTGTAAAAGGACGCGGCGAATTTCAGATGGCTATTATAATTGAACAAATGAGACGTGAAGGTTTTGAACTTTCTGTTGGTCGTCCTGAGGTTATCTTTAAAAGAGATGAAAATGGTACGATTACAGAGCCTATTGAAAATCTACTTGTTGATTGTGATGAAAGCTTCCTTGGTGTTGTTACTGAGAAATTATCTATTAAAAAGGGTAAAATGCTCAATCTTATAAATAACGGTAAAGGACGTGTACGTATCGAATTTTCTGTACCATCACGCTCATTAATTGGTTACCGAGATGAATTTTTAACTGATACTAAAGGTACTGGTATAATAAACTCTTACCTTGAAGGTTACGATACATACAGAGGCGATTTCCCAAGCAGATATTCTGGTTCCCTCGTTGCTGATAGATCTGGTAGCGCTGTTGCCTATGCTCTTTTTAACCTTGAGCCTCGTGGAACACTTTTTGTGACTCCAGGTGAAAAAGTTTATGAAGGAATGATTGTTGGTGAACATAACCGTGAAAACGATATAGACATCAACCCTTGTAAAGAGAAAAAACTTACTAACATGCGTGCATCAGGAAAAGATGAGGCTGTTATTTTATCTCCTATCCGCCCTCTTTCTTTAGAAAGAGCGTTGAACTTTATCTGTGATGATGAAATATTAGAAATTACCCCACAAAGCATTCGTTTACGTAAAATGGAGCTTACTGCTTCAAAACGTCATCAGCTTCGTGGTAAAAAAAGAAAAGAAATTGAATAGATTTGATATTAAAGGATTAGGTTAAGGAAGAATGGAAACAAATACTCGTGAACGTTTAGGATCTCGCTTAGGTTTTATATTACTCTCAGCAGGTTGTGCTATTGGTCTTGGAAATGTTTGGCGATTTCCTTATGTCACGGGCGAATATGGTGGTGCTGCATTTGTGCTACTTTATTTATTCTTTCTTGTCTTTCTAGGCTTACCTATTCTTGTTATGGAATTTTCTGTTGGGCGTGCGTCTCAAAGAAATATT
>CAMQUX010000201.1 GCA_947037905.1 uncultured Desulfovibrionaceae bacterium
ATAATTTTTCGCTATATGCTTCTGGGTTCTTTGCTATGTACTGCATAACTGCAGTTTTTAAGCCACTGAAGCTGAAATCTAAATTATCATTTTTAACAAAAGCTAATGGAAAAATTCTCTCTTGAACAATTTCATCTTCAGCGAGCAAGTTTATGTATTTACCACTTGGATATGGAAAATTAAGACTTTTTCCAATTTTGTCAAATATCTCTCCTGCTGCATCATCAATACTGCGTCCTAATAGCTTAAAATTAAAAGGATTTTCAATACGATATATATGCGTATGCCCGCCTGATACAAGCAGTCCTATACAGGGATATTCAATTTCTTGCTCAAGCCCAGCTGCTAGCAGATGTGCTTCAAGATGATTAACTCCAATTAATGGTATCTGCGACCGAAAACTAAGTCCTTTCGCAAAAGCAACGCCCACAAGTAAGCTACCTAATAAGCCGGGACCTCGTGCTACTGCTATTGCGTCAAAATCTTCTAGTTTTAGCCCTGTTTTCTCTAATGCTTTTGTGTAAAGTAGAGGAAGAATTCGCAAATGTTCTCGTGAAGCTATTTCTGGAACTACCCCACCAAAAAGATTATGCACTGCAATTTGGCTTGCAAGTTCTTGGTGGATAAGTTTATCATTTTCAATTATTGCTACTGCGGTCTCATCACAAGAATTCTCAATGGCTAAAACACGCATTTTAACCTGCACTCGACATCATTTCTAATATTTTTGTAATATCATCTTGGCTACCTGTGTAAAGAGGCACTCGCTGATGTATTGAAGTAGGTTGTATATCTAAAATTCTTTGTTTTCCATCTATTGCACCCCCACCGCCCTGCTCGGCTAAAAATGCCATTGGGTTCGCTTCGTAAAGAAGGCGCAATTTACCATTTTTACTCTTCTCATCTCGGTTATCTGGCGGATAGATAAAAATTCCACCATATATAAAATTACGATGAAAATCGGCAACAAGAGAACCTATATAACGTAAACTTCGAGGAGTACCATTTTTATCAATCTTCATGGCATCTACAACATTACATATTTGAGCATCCCAATATGAACGATTACCTTCATTTACGGAATAAATATTTCCACTTTGAGGGTTTTGCATTTGCGCATGCGAAAGTAAAAATTCACCCACACCTGGGTCAAAAGTGAAACCATAAACCCCTTGACCTGTTGTAAATACAAGCATTGTTGAGGAACCGTAAAGAACATAGCCTGCGGCTAATTGCTCAGTTCCTTTTTGCAAGAAATCTTCCTTACATACATCGCCACTTGCAGCACTTTTACGCTTATATACTGAGAAGATTGTTCCAATATTAACATTTATATCAATATTTGAAGAACCATCTAAAGGATCGAATATAAAGATATAATCCCCTGTAGAATTCTCGTTATTAACTAAAACTATATCATCATTTTCTTCTGAAGCCATACCACAAACTACGCCAGATTTGCTCATACGATAAAGTAATATATCATTAGAAAAATCATCGAGTTTCTTAACTGCCTCACCCTGAATATTAATTTCCCCTGTAAAACCAAGCGCATCTACAAGACCTGCTTTTCTTACTTCACGAGATATTATTTTAGCAGATAAAATAAGTTCATTAAAAAGATGAGTAAAACGCCCAGTCGCTGTTGGAATTGCATTTTGCTGTGAAAGCAGATGCTCTATCACTGTTACACGTTGCGCAGACATATCTTATCCCTCTTATTAGATTTTCATAGCCCCATACGGCGCTATGTTCATTATTTTTTTATTAGTATAATAAATATCTTTTGATACTTTCGTTTATTAATAGAATGAATATCTTTCAATATCTTCTTTCATTAATAGAATACATATTTTTTGCTATCTTATATTATCTTACTTTACTAGTAAAATATATACTTTTACTATCATGTACTGGCTTAGCTTATTAGTAAAAGCATCTATTGCTTATTCTGAGGGACATCTGCTATTACATAGAAAAAAACAGATTCGCCAATGTAAAATGAAAACCATGAATAAGTAGTTTCTTTAGTTATTATTTTTCCAAAAACTTCTTCACGTGCAAGTTCTTCCCAGTTAATAGTCACAGTTTTTAAAGGTAAAAATATATTTTCAGATAGACTTGAAATATTACCACTTACATCAACTATAGCTAAGTCTTTTTGAGCATTGACGGATGCAAGAAGATCTGTAAAATTAAACCCAACTACAAGTGCTCCAGAAAATACACCATTTTGATAATGAGTTATTCCTGTAAACATTTGATTACTAGGTGCAGATTCATCTAAAAAACTCACCATTCCAAGGTTTTTTGATTTTGCCTCAACAAAAAATGTTCCATCGGTTAAGGGTCTTGGAGTATTTTGAGTATAATTCTTAAGCACCTTTCCATCAGAAGATACAGTACTTAAACTTGAGACCCAAGGGTATTTTGCAAAAGTATCTTTTACCCACTCTTCAGACGGACTTAGTAAAGAAAATTTTACACGCTCAAGTAAGTTTAATAACTGTTCATCAGGACTAATTATTCTCTCTGTTAATCGCAATATATTTTCATCTTTTATGCGGAATTTTTTTAAATTAACACCCAAAGGTTCATTTAAAAATTCATTGAGCGTTGGACCTCCACATGCAGTTAAAAATACAAAAATTAACGTATATGTTCCAAGCAGTACATATTTCTTACTCAAGATATACCTCTACTATTTTTTAATTCAGTTACTCGTTTATCTAAACGAGTCGCAACTCGCTTGAGCATTGCTATTATTTGTTCATTTTGTGAGGCTCTTAAAACATTTTTTTTCTGAGAAAAAAAGATTTCTTTCTCTTTCTGTTTGATTTGAACATTTTTTATGCATCCAAGTAAAACAGACCTATCTTCTGGTGTTTTTGCCCCATGATAAAGTTCTGTATAAATATCTAATGCACCAGCATACTCTTTTTGCATAGCAAGCAAATCAGCCATTGTTTTCGTTCGTAAGCTACTATCATATTCATCTT
>CAMQUX010000202.1 GCA_947037905.1 uncultured Desulfovibrionaceae bacterium
CTCTGAAACGAGCGTTTATTTTGCATCCCCAGTCAAGGATAAAACCAGCAATAATATTAGCAGTTAAGCCTGTTACAAGAAATACTATGGCCATTTTTGTGGCTATTTCTGTTGTTGTCCAACCCATATCACGAGATAAGTACATTGGTATCCAAATCATATTACCAGCAATAACAAGAAATCCTACACCAACAGCACAACAAACCATCATTAGTGGAAAGTTTTTAACTGTTGCGTTTAAAATAGTAGAAATCTGTACTTTATTTTTTATATCTGTAGTGCGCACGTTGGCGTCTTTCATAAAAAATGCAAGTATTACAAGTACTAGTGTTGGAATAGCAAGCACAAAAAACGCAGCACGCCATGTTCCAAAATACACGACAACAGCCCCTGCTGCCCATGTTCCAAGTGCGGTTCCAAGCCCATTAGCAGTGTTGTATACGCTAATAACACGAGACCACATGGAGCGTTTAAACCATGAAGTGAGCATAGAAATTGAAACTGGACAATAACCTGAGTTACCAGCTCCAACCATAAAACGCCCTAGTATTAAAGATCCAAATGAGGACAAGCCTCCGCAAAGAAATGTACCAAGACACCATGTGCTAGACATAGCAAGAACTGCTTTCTTTTTAGAATATTTATCCGCAAAATAGGAGAACGGAAGTACTAAAAGAACCATACCTATCATTGACGCAGAGCCTATTAAACCTATTTGAGCATCTGATAAACCTAAATCTGCCTGCATTTGAGGGAAAATTACATTAACGCCCATTCGTGCGGCTAAATCAAATATATACAAGAGCCATAAAATCGTTACTGAGTATACTAATGAGGGTTTGCTTATTGGCACCAACGGTTTTTCTTCGGGTGCAATTGTTAGATCTTCATTCATAATTTAACTCCTTAATAATTATTGTTCATTTCTGTGAAAAAATTCGTTCCCTTAAACTACCTTTCATCATCAAAATCTGTTAACAATTAAAATCCTATAAACTCACGATACATTCACTATGGTAAGGTATCGATTTTGGTGAGAACATTACGAGGCTTGTACATTGCCCAGTCAATAATATCTAAGAATACATTAGCGACTACTTCTAAACGCTCTTTATCCACAAGCTCTGGGCGATCATCTTCTAAGAAAACATAATCAGGCCCTGTGATATAATTAAATGTGGGAATATTTTGCATATAACTTGCTCGCCCTTCACCTGGGTATCCTGGGAAAAGAGGAGAAGGAATAACAGTTCTGTCCATGTTATGTTTTTGCATAGCCATGCTTGCGACTGTGAGCAAATTTTTATTTTGCGGAGAAAACAAAAGAGCTGGTTCAGATTCAGTAGTTGGCTCATAACGTCCATTAACCGCTTCTGCTTTTAGTCCGATATGTTCAATGGCAATATTTAGGCATGCTTTTTCTTTTAATGCTGGATATTTATCATAAAAATCCCATGCACCTTGTGGATAATGCCATTCGTAATGATTCGCATCGAGAACAAAATAGATGTCTTTTTGTCTGTAATACGCTGGAACTTGTGCATAATATGAAGCAAGTGCAAGAACAACGGAAACTCCAGATGCATCTTGTACAGCGCCTCTAAAACTTGAGTCTGTGTGTGAATTAATGACAATTGCATCATCAGTTTCACCTTTTAAAAACCCAATGACGTTTGCACTTTTTGCGTTTTCATCAACATTACCTTCCACAACTAAATGAGCCATCATTTTTGAAGATGCGCCTTTTATTTTTGCAACAAGAGCCTCGCCTACAAATTTTCCTAGATACAAACCAGGAATTTCTCTGTACACGCGCCAGCTTACATCAGGATAACAGCGGTCTGTGCCTGTTTCAAAAGGAAGAATAACAAGAAGCCCTGCAGCGCCTGCTTTTGCAGCGTCATAGTATTCAGTAGGCCAATTTTTCGGCATATTTGGTGATGCGATATTTGCACCTTTAAAACTCTCTTTTCTGTCTAGCGTAAATGTTGAGTGCTTACTGAGCATTTCGAGATCGAGATATTGAGAAATCATATCCATGACAACTATTTTTCCCTTAACATCGTGCCCTTTAATGGATTCTCCCACATACACTAATTCTGCTGAAACACCATTTGCGTCTGTGAATTCTGCGCCACGTAAAAAGTAGCAAGGGATAGTTTCACCTTCAACTGTAAGCGCCCAGTTTGTGTATGTTTCTTTAGCAAAAGGAACATGCATTTGAGATACTTCAGTTAAGCCTAGGTCTTTAAGTTGTTGCTCAAGATAGCTTCGTACAGCAACATCGGCTGCTGTGCCACCACGGCGAAGACCATCAAATTCTGCAGGGATATCGTACATTTTCTGAATAACCTCAAACATCTGATTTTTATCCCACATGGTCGGTCTTGAGCGTGTAAGTTCCTGTTTTTCTTTAGTTGACATACTTTTTCTCCTTTTTCTCTTGGTTTATCTAATACCCTCAGAACCCAAAAGCCTTTCTCTTGAATCCCAACGGTTGTAATTCTCTCTATTTATTTCTTCTGTTTGCTATTTAATTTGCACTTACAAACCGCACTACAAACAAGATTTATTTTTATCATACCGATATCATTGCGATTATTTAATACAAACTTACAATATTATAATTTACAAAAAGCATTATTTATGAAAACTGTGTTTAGTATATGCAACTTTTGTTTCGTGAGTCAATACTTTTTTAAAAAAAGAGGGGTATATTTTGCATTTTTATTTTTTTAGTTATAAATTACAAATACTTACATTAGTGAAATAAATAACAAGTTAAAATAAATTTCTTACTCAATTATTTACTACTTAGCTTGATTTAAATTTAAAATACTTGTGTATATTATGGTATAAGTAAATATAAAGAGCATTTTTAATATTTTTTTATTCTGAAATTATTGAAAATATAATAGAAAAAACATTGTTTTTTATAATTTTTGCAATTTTTTAATTGTGAAAATTTTCACTTAAAAAATGGCATTTTTTT
>CAMQUX010000203.1 GCA_947037905.1 uncultured Desulfovibrionaceae bacterium
GAGATTCTCCGGAGTGACTGGAGTTCAGACGTGTGCTCTTCCGATCTTGTACAACCTGCGGGCTCTGCACAAAAACTTGCCCTGTTTCTGCTATCAATCTTGACATTACAGAAGAATCAAACTAGTCTTTGTTTGATTTATTTTTAATTAAATTTTCAATCGGATTAAATTTAATTAAAAATGCTACTATTTCTATATTTTTTTAGAGCGTATTATGAATGAAAGCTTCTCTATTTCGTGTAAACTTAAAACTTTTGGCAGAACAAAATCTCCTAAAGAACCTTTGCTTACAAATTTTTTCTATAGTCAAAATTCATCTACAGGAACGCTAAAAACTACTACTGACGATAGTGCAACTCTTGCTCGTATTGAATTAAAACTTGATAAAATACTATCAAACTCTATCGAAGATGATTTAATAAAAGATTTTCCAGAACAGTTTTATGTTTTAAAAATCAGTCAAGAAACTCTCTATCTCTATTCAAGCAAACCAATAGAAGAGAAGACTTATTTTGAACTTGTTATAGCTATTGACTATGAAAAAACACAATTTATCTCACTTCCTGTCGTAGTAGATGCTCTTGTGGCGCAAAATGCATACAAGTGTACTATAGAAAATTCGCATGCAAAAAGAAGAGATTCTCTTATTGCTTTTCTTTTTTATTTACAACGTGCCAATATCTAAGAAATAAATACTGTCTTTTTCTTTTTTCTATATTTTAACGTACTTTAAAAGGACCCATGATGACTGAAAATAAAAGTAACTCTCCTCTTTCCCAAGATTTAGTAAAATTACAAGAAGGTTTTCGAGCGATATACCAAATGATAAATAATGCAAAAACAGATTTAACTGATACAAACTCTATTGATAGCATACTTGGAGATACTTCTAATCATCTTGATGAAGTACTCAAAATGACCGAAGAGGCTACAACAAAAATCATGGATATGGTTGAAGAAATTCAAGATGGTATATCTAATAATAAGAAAATTTTAACGACTCTAAAAGAATCATGCTCTGAAAAAGCTGCTATTGATACTCTTTTTGAAAATCAATCACAATCTGAGAACTTACTTCTTTCTATAATCTCTCAGCTTAGTTTTCAAGACCTTACAGGACAGCGTATACGCATTATCTTAACTGCCCTAAAACAAATAGATAATACTGTTGTTAAAATTGCTAATAATACAGGAATGAACCTTAGCGCTTCGCAAAAGGCATCGGCATCTACAGCAAACAAAACTTCTGAATTAAAAGGCCCACAATCAAATACTAATCAAGGTGATGTTGACGATTTACTTTCTTCTCTAGGATTATAAATCCCTGAACCATTTTTAGTCCAATCTCAATAATCTTCTTTAGTTCTTATTAGCTAATAAAAAAGACTCTATATAAATAGAGTCTTTTTTATTAGCTAATACTAGAGAATTATTAGATTCGTAGATTATTAAACTACTAAATTGCTGAATTATTTAATTCTAAATTCAACACGGCGATTTTGTGCCATATCTGCTTTAGTATCACCTTTAACTAAAGGACGTTCTTCACCATAACTAACTAAAGGAAGTCTGTCTGCAGTAATACCAAGTAGACCAATAAAGTCTGCAACGGCAACTGCTCGTCTTTCGCCTAAAGCCATATTATATTCTTTTGTACCAAATTTATCGCAATGTCCTTCAACAACCATAACAATCTCAGGTTGAGCTTGAAGAATTTTTGCTTTTTTCTTTAAAAGAGCACGGTTAGTCCCATCTATTTTATATGAATCAAAAGTAAAGAATATAGGCTCAGCAAGCACTGATACAAAATCTACTGCTGGTTCTTCCACCATTGGTTCTACAATTAACTCAATTTCTGTAACTTCAGGGCTTGAAGAGCTTTTAGCTCCACCACAGCTAACAAAAGTAACCATTACAATAAGTACAAAAAATAATCTAAAAAATTTATTCATCCTTTACCTCATACTCGAGTTATAATTATTCAACAAAGACTATATTTGCAAAAAAATACTTATTTGTCAATTATTTTATTCAAATACTGTCCCTTGCCATGCGGGAGCTGTTGCTTCTACATTACCAGTATCAATTTTTTTAGCTGTTATTGCTTCTCGTGTTGTGAGGTAAAGACTATATTTACCTGCTCGATTTGATGAGAAAACTATAAAATATCCTGATGAGTCGAAAACGGGCTCTTCATCACTACCTGGACCGAATGTTATTTGCTTTTCTTCATCAGTTTCTAAATTAGTTACAAATATTCTATGCCCACTTGGAGTGCTACGAGAAAATGCTAAATATTTGCCATTTGGGCTCAAATCGGGGCTAGTATTGTACGTTCCCTTATAGGTAACTCGTTTAATTTCATCTGTTAGTAAATTTTTAATGAAAATATGTGGTTTCCCTAAACGGCTTGAGGTAAATGACATTTTTGTGCCAGCATCATCAAAAGAAGGCGATACATCTATACCCCAACTATTTACTAAAAAAGTGAGTTCTTTTTTATCTTTAGTGAGGGCAAAAATATTTATTTTACCTTTTACATTCGTACTTATCGCAATTCGTCCATCAGGCATGAATGTTGGGGCTATGACTAAATTACCAGGTATAGGATAAAACAAAGAGCTTTCTGTTTTTAGATCAACTATACCCAAGAGATGCCCATCTTCCATTAAATGAGTAAAAGCAAGCTCATCACCATTGGTAGACCACTCAGGACTTAAATTTATACCACCCAAATTTGTTATCTGTTTAAGATTACGCCCCTGTGGGCTTACTACATAAATTTCTCGCCCATCGCCTACTCTGCCTTCAAAAGCTATTTTAGATTCAAAAAATCCTGAAAAATTTGTTAATATCTTGAGTAGTTCTTTACTAAACTTATCGGCTATATCCCCAAGGTCTTTTGATTTAATTTGCTGATACGAACGACCAAGTAACATTTTTTCCTCATGCACATCATATGCCCTGAGCTCTAATGCATTTCCACGCC
>CAMQUX010000204.1 GCA_947037905.1 uncultured Desulfovibrionaceae bacterium
CTGTCGTGGATATATCGCGAAATGACGCAAGTGCTCATAATCTTAGTAAAACTAAAGATGCTGTTGATAAAATTATTGAAAAGACAGTGCTAGCTAACGAAAAAACAATTTGCTTTATCACGGGCGTTCCAGGAGCAGGTAAAACACTGGCAGGGTTAAATATTGCTATTGATAGGCAAAGCGTAGATGCTAAGCAACATGCAACTTTTTTGTCTGGTAATGGTCCGTTGGTCGATGTTTTGCAAGAGGCTCTAGCAAGAAATCAAGTAGAAAATAAAAAAATATTTAAACAAGATGCTTTACGAAAAACTAAAGGATTTATTCAGAATATGCATCACTTTCGTGATGAGGCTCTGAATGAAGATATGGTTCCAGTTGAGAAGATTATTATTTTTGACGAAGCTCAAAGAGCGTGGACCTCAAAGCAATTAGCCTCATTTATGAATCGTAAACGAGGTATGCCAAACTTTACAATTTCAGAGCCTGAATTTTTATTGAGTGTTATGGATCGTCATCAAGATTGGGCCGTTATTATATGTCTTATCGGTGGAGGGCAAGAAATTAATACTGGTGAGGCAGGGCTTACCGAATGGATTAATTCTCTTCGAGAAAAATTTACACATTGGAATGTTTATTTGTCTGATACAATTACTGATGCAGAGTATTCTAATGGTATTGTAATGGATGATTTCTTAAATGGGATAGATTGCAAAAAAGAAAAAGATTTGCATTTAGCTGTTTCATTACGCTCCTTTAGAGCAGAAAATATGTCTAATTTTGTTAAAGCGTTACTTGATATCAATATTCAAAGCGCTCAATGTTTTTATAAAGAATTGTCAGAAGTTTACCCCATTATGATAACACGTGATATTAATAGTGCAAAAAAGTGGGTTAGAGAGCAGGCTAAGGGGACAGAACGTTATGGTTTGTTGGCTAGTTCAGGTGCAAAGCGTCTTAAACAATATGGGATATGGGTTCAAAGTAAAATAGATGCTAAACAATGGTTTTTAAATGATAGTTTAGATGTACGCTCTTCTTATTACTTAGAGGATGCAGCTACAGAGTTTGATGTGCAAGGCTTAGAGTTAGATTGGGCAATTGTAAGCTGGGATGCCGATTTGAGAAAAACTTTGAAGGGATTTCAGTATTTTAATTTTAAAGGAACTAAATGGCAGAAAAGAAATAAAATAGAGGATCAGCAGTATCTAAAAAATGCTTACCGGGTATTGCTTACAAGAGCAAGGCAAGGATTTATTATATTTATTCCAGAAGGACATATAAATGATGATACTTGCAAACCAGAATTTTATGATGGTATCTATAGTTATTTGAGAGAAATCGGAATTAAAGAATATAAAGAATATAAAGAAGATTAATATTGAGCTTTTGTTCAAAGTACACGTATAAGACACGTATAACAGGGGTTCTATTATAAGTCTTATGTTGTATTTTTATCAGTACAGATTTTGTAGTGGATAAGTGGCTTATGAGATATATTTGATTTTTTTTAAATTGTTTTAGTAAATGGTTTATGAGTTAAGAGAGAATAAAATATTTCTCGTTGATTTTATATGAGAACTTAGGCTAAAAGTTTTACTGGGATTTTTACAACTGCTTTTCGCACAGTCAGCGGATTTTTACAGCTTGTAACACCTGGCATGTGCGCATCTTCTGGAAAAAAGAGCGCGAAAGTTTCTGGGCTTAGGAGCGTTTTGCTTAGGTAAAGAGAAGTTTTTTTATAGAAAATTACATCTCGTTCAGGTGTTAAATCTTCTTTTATTTGCAGTTGCTCGGTTGGTGCAGAAAAAATGTATTCTGCGCCATCAAATACATATTGCAAATCAATATATTTTTTATGGGATTCGTAAAAAAGTTTATTTCGAGCTTGGGGAGTATACTCATTAAGTTCTGCAAAAATTCCGAGTTCGGCTGATATGATATGTCTGCCTAAACTTGATTGGGGACTAAGACTTGAAAGAAACGAAAATATCTCTTTAAAAAAATCTTGCTCATATTTTTTTCGAGCATGGTGGAGTGTGCTTATAATCATACTGTATTTTAGCTGTTTTTTGCATAAAATGTAAATATATAAGTTCAAGTTATTTTTCTTTATTTAAGTGATGAGAATGTGTAGCGTTACTTTAGCATATTATTTGAAATTTGATAATATTTTGCGAGGTAAAATGAATATTACTATCAGAAATGAAGAACCAAAAGATTTTAGGCGAGTAGAAGAAATTACAAGAAAAGCTTTTTATAATTTATACAAACCAGGCTGCACAGAACATTATTTAACTCATATTATACGACAGCACAAAGATTTTCTGGCGGAATTGGATTTTGTGATTGAAATTGATGGGCAAATTATCGGAAATATCATGTACACAAAAGCGAAACTACTTGATGAAGCTGGAATTGAAAAGGAAATCTTAAGCTTTGGTCCTGTGTGTATTTTGCCAGAATATCAGAGAAAAGGGTATGGGAAAATGTTATTTGAGTATTCTTTTGAGCAAGCTACGGTATTAGGTTATGATGTTATTGTAATAGTTGGAAATCCTAATAATTATATAAGACATGGTTTTAAGAGCTGTAAAAAATATAATATATGCATGGAGAATGGGACATTTCCGGCGGCGATGATGGTAAAAGAGTTAAAACAAGATATCTTGGATAGTAGAAAATGGGTTTATTATGATAGCCCTGTTATGCATCTCGATGAACAAGAAGCACTCCTTTTTGACGATAAGTTGGAGAAAATGGAGAAAAAATATCAGCCAAGCCAAGAGGAATTTTATATTCTCAGCCAATCTATCATTAGTACCCTATAATACATAAAATATGTAGTATTCATAATAGCTTGGTACTAATTAAGTATATAGGAAGCTGTTTTAAGGGTAACACAAAATATACTATTTACACGGAGAAGGGGATATTTATTATAATTTGTGATGTTGTATAGTTGCTTTTGCTCTGATTCTAGTCTT
>CAMQUX010000205.1 GCA_947037905.1 uncultured Desulfovibrionaceae bacterium
TGGTATTTTTACATCATAACGTAAATTATATTTCCCCTCACGAAGTAGTCTATCCATTGAGAACTCAACTTTTATATCATCACGATATTTACTCGTTGTAAATTCTTTTGATGGACCTTTTAAATGTAAACGTACAAAATTTACGTTTGCTTCGATTCGAGATGCATATTTACCTGTAATTTTTATCGGTACTTTTACCCATACTTGGGTCATTTTCTCTTTAAAATCTACATGCGCAATAACACTTCTTGGTTGTATTATTGCCCCTTTTGCTATTGATACAGGCAGTTCTTTTTTCCATGCTTTATAATTATTTTCTTTGCGGAAATCTTCATTAACAATTACTTCTAATTTTTTAACATGCCCTATATCACTGTAGGAACCACTGATTTCTACAAGCTTTGGTACTGTAAACATACTCTTTACTTCGTAATGTTGATCTATTCGCCCTTGAAAATCAATTTCTACTGGAACTTTACGAACAACACGTTTTTCTAAATTCAAATTTATTACTTGTGGCGTTATCTCTAAAACTTCATAACTTGAAGAAAAAGGAAGATTGTTACGTTTTAAGACAATATTATTTATACCTGGTTGTAATTCGCCCAAGTTGATAGGATACGTTAATTTTTTATCATACATCGCCTGAATCATACCACGAGGAGCTCTTATATGCACCTCAATTTTTGATACTTCATGACCTGATATTATCACATCTTTTGGTGTGTTTATATATTCGATGGCTACCGGTAACCATGAATCTACATCTTCTCGTCCTATTACTACATACCATGTAAGCATGGATAACAGGATTGCTAACACTGCATAATGCCAACGAATACGCATTATTTTATCCCCATTGATTTATTTAATACTAGACGTAAACGTCCTTCATCTACATTGCTTACAAGATGTCCTGATACGGCTAAAGATATAACTCCACGTTCCTCTGATACTACTATTACAATAGCATCGGTCTCTTCACTAAGTCCAAGAGCTGCCCTGTGGCGAGTGCCATAATCTGCATGTTTTGATACATTGGTAGTTAATGGTAAGATACAACCAGCTGCAGCAATTTTTCCTTGTTGAATTATAACTGCTCCATCATGAAGTGCTGTTCCATTATAAAAAATTGATAATAGTAATTCTTTTGATATTGCTGCATTTACTTCAACACCACCATCAACTAAATCTCCCAAAGGAACATTTTGTTCAATAACTATTATTGCACCTGTTTTTGCTCGTGCCATAGATAATGATGCAGACACCAAGCTATTTATTGTATCTCCTGTCATATTTTTATCAGAGCGCAACCAGCGTGCGCCAACTTGCGCCAGTGCTCGGCGAAAATCTTTTTGAAAAAGAATGACTATTATTAAAAAGAAAGAACTTAGAAAATGTTTTAAAAGCCAGTTCAAAGTGAAAAAATTCAGTACTTCTGAAGCATAATATGCTACTAAAATAAGCAATAATCCTAAAAGAACAGACATAGCTCGTGTGCCTCGCATAAGGCAAAGCATATAGTAATAGATTACTGCAACGAGTAAGATATCGAGTAAGCTTCTCCAATAACCTAATAAGTCTGCCCACGAGAACATAATATATTATCCTTTTATATTTGAAAGAATTTTTAATGCTTCTTGTATTTCTTTTACCTGATGAACTCGGTGAATTTGTATATTATTGCTTGCCAAGAGCACAGTAGATACTACCGTTGGTAAAAGCCTTTGCTCTTTTTCTACTGCGAGTAAATCACTCCATAAGGACTTATTTGATAGCCCCATATAAAGCGGTCGTGAAAATATTTTTAACTCATCAATTCGCTTTAAAATAGTGAGATTATCCGCTAGATTTTTACCAAAACCAATCCCTGGATCAAGGACTATATTTTCTTCTGGGAAACCTAACTTTGTTAACTCTAATATTTTTTTCTCAAAAAAACTTTTTAAATCTTCTATAATATCATTGTGTAACCAATTGTTACTTTTATTCTCAGCACGTCCTGTATTATGCATTAAAACATAACCTGGCTCATGCTCTAAAAGTACCTCTAACATATTTTTATCAAAAGAAAAAGCAGATATATCGTTTATTATATCAGCACCTATTTCTAACGATTTCTTAGCTACAATCGCTTTATATGTATCAATACTTAAAATACTTTCTGGAAAATTTTCTCGAAAACGCTTTATAAGCCCAAGCACTCGCCTCTCTTCTTCTTCTACACTCACATGTTCTGAAAATGGACGGCTACTTTCTCCCCCTATATCAAGACAATTTGCTCCATCTAATAGTAACTGTTTACCATGCTCAAATGCTGTATCTTCGTTTATATATTTGCCTCCATCATAAAATGAATCGGGCGTTGTATTTACTATTCCAACTACAAAAAAAGGAGAAAGGTTTAACACCTTTCTTCCTTTTATTTGCCATATACAAGATTTTTCTTCTCTTATCATTTATTTTGTTTCGTCTTTTTTAGCTCGTGTCTTTGGCTTTTTTGCCTTTGACTCTTCTGTATCTTTAATATCCTTAGTATCTTTAGTTTCGCCCGCTTCTTTTTTTGAAACAGCTTTTTTCTTCCGTGCTTTTTCGATACTTTTTTCAAGTGAGGGTTCTAAAACAAAATCTTCTGTTTGTTCAATTTGCTCTTCTAAAGGGATATATTTATCTGAATCCTTTGAGGCACTTTTTGTTTTTTTAGTTTTTGGTGTATCACCATCATCCATTGGTGGAAGTTTTTTTCCTTTTAAAATCAAATCTATCTCATCGCCTGTAAGAGTTTCACGCTCTAAAAGCATTTCTGCTATTTTATCAAGGTATTTACGATTTTCTTTCAATAGTTTCATACCTAAATCGTATGCTGTGGACATTATATATTTTATTTCTGCATCTATCAGGCGTGAAGTTTCTTCACTAAAATTGCGAGACTGACCTGATTCTCTTCCTAAGAATGTTTGTTCTTGA
>CAMQUX010000206.1 GCA_947037905.1 uncultured Desulfovibrionaceae bacterium
ATTCCAATAATATCCACTTCTTGAAAAGATTCTTTGCCTAAAGCACTTACAGCAACATTTCCAGTTATTATAACAATTGGAATAGAATCTAGGTAAGCATTTGCTATTCCTGTAATTACATTTGTGGCACCGGGTCCTGATGTTGTTAGTAATACTCCTACTTTGCCAGAAGCACGAGCATAACCGTCAGCTGCATGTGCCGCTCCTTGTTCATGTGCTGTGAGAATGTGGTTAATTTTTTCTTGATTATTGTATAATTCTTCATATATTGGAAGAACTGTTCCCCCCGGATATCCGAAAATAGTATCAACTTTGTGACTTATAAATTCTTCTATTAGAATTTGAGCTCCATTCTTTTTCATAAATATATCCATCTTATTTAATTTAGTATAGCACCTGTGTTTGCTGAAGTTACAAGTTTTTGATAACGAGCAAGCCAACCTTTTATGTCTGTTTTTTCTTTAATAGTCATAGAGTTTTTGCGAGTATTAAACTCACTTTCTGATACTAAAGCTTCTATAGAGCCTGACATAATATCAATAGAGATAATGTCTCCCTCTTTAAGGTATGCGATTAGTCCGCCCGCTGCCGCTTCAGGAGAAATATGCCCAATAGCAGCTCCTCTTGTTGCCCCTGAAAATCGTCCGTCTGTAATTAATGCAACACTTTTATCTAAGTTCATGCCAGCAAGGGCTGAAGTTGGGGCAAGCATTTCTCTCATGCCGGGACCTCCTTTTGGTCCTTCATAACGTATAACAACTATGTCGCCTTTATTTATTTGCCCTTTGTAAATAGCTTCAATTGCCTCTTCTTCACTATCAAATACTCGAGCAGGCCCTTCGTGTTTAAGCATTTCTTCTGACACAGCTGAACGTTTAACAACACCGCCGTCCTTCGCAATATTTCCCCACAAAACAGCAATTCCACCTGTAGAGCTGTAGGGGTTGTCAATACTTCTAATAATTTCAGTGTTCAAGTTTTTAGCTTTTTTAGAGTTCTCACCAACACTTTTTCCTGTAACTGTAGTGAGTTTAGTGTCGATATGTCCGCCTTTTATAAGTTCACTCATTAAAGCTTGTACGCCACCTGCTCTGTATAAATCTTCTATATGATATTTACCTGCTGGTGCTAGGTGGCATAAATTAGGAACTTTTGAACTTAAGTTATTTATAATTTCTAAGTTTAATGTAACACCTGCCTCATAAGCTATTGCTAGAATATGAAGAATGCTGTTAGTGCTACATCCTAAAGCCATGTCGACTGCAAGTGCATTATGAAATGATTTTTCTGTTAGAATATCAGAAGGTCTGACATTATGTTTAAATAGATTCATAATTTCCATGCCAGTTTTTTTGGCAAGGCTTGTTCTAGCTGAATACACTGCAGGTATTGTTCCGTTACCCGGCAGTGCTAAACCTAAAGCTTCTGAAAGACAATTCATGCTGTTTGCAGTGTACATTCCTGCACAAGAACCACATCCGGGGCAAGAGTTTTTTTCATAATCTTCTAGGTCGTCATCATTAATGAGATGAATTTTTCTCGCTCCAACAGCTTCAAATAGAGTAGATAAACTTACCTCATCATCTCCTTTTCTGCCAGCAAGCATAGGTCCACCACTTACTAAAATTGATGGTATATTAACACGAGCTGCTCCCATTATCATACCCGGGACAATTTTGTCGCAATTAGGTACTAATACCATAGCATCAAAACAATGTGCATAAGCCATAGTTTCGACAGAGTCTGCTATAAGTTCACGAGAAGGAAGTGAATACCTCATTCCTAAATGCCCCATAGCAATTCCGTCACATACGCCAATTGAGGGAACAAGTATAGGAGTTCCTCCTGCAATTCTTACGCCAGTGCATACTGCTTGTGATAATTTATCAAGATGAATATGCCCGGGGACTATTTCACTGTATGCTGAGAACACCCCGATTAAAGGTCTTTCAAGTTCTTCTTTTGTGTAACCCATAGCATAAAATAATGATCTATTTGGGGCACGTTCAATTCCTTTTAAAACTTTATCGCTTTGAAAACTGCTCATTTTTTATATTCTCCTTTATGCACAAAAAAAAGAGCAAAACCCGAAGATTTTGCTCTTTTTAATAAATGTTTGTTTATTTTTTTAGTGACGCATCTTAAGGTTTGGAATAGATAATCCAATAATAATATTGATAATAATAGTATTAGTAAGTTTCATCACATCGTTCCCCTTTTTGATTTGTAAATCTACTTTAGCGTATTTTACTATTATTGTCAATAGTTATAGTTTACTAATTTAGCAAAAAATGTAAAATTATTTAAAACAGAGTACAAAAAAAAAGGTATATCTTATTGGTATGCCTTTTTTTATTATATGGTTGACTATAACTATTGACAGTAAAAAATAATAATTGTAGTATGGAGTAATGTTTTTTAATAAAAATACTTTTTGTAGTTTATGAAAGGGAGTGTCTATATGGCAAACATGAATGCGCATACTAAATATTCAAAGGGCTATTATATGCCACCAACGCATCACATGAAGTGGGCAGAAAAAGAATATATTGAAGTGTCACCTATTTGGTGTAGTGTTGATTTGCGTGACGGCAATCAGAGTTTAATTGTACCTATGAGCCTAGATGAAAAAGTGGCTTTTTTTAAGCTCCTTTGTAAAATAGGGTTTAAAGAAATTGAAGTGGGTTTTCCTGCAGCAAGTGAAACTGAATTTGAGTTTCTGCGTACATTAATTGATGAGAATTTAATTCCTGATGACGTTACTGTGCAGGTTTTGACACAGGCACGTGAACATATTATTCGTAAAACATTTGAATCTTTGAAGGGTTGTAAAAAAGCTATTGTACATTTATATAATTCGACAAGTGTTGTGCAAAGAGAGCAGGTTTTTAAGAAAAGTAAAGACGAAATATTAACCATAGCCCTAGAGGGTGCTCGCTTACTACAAACATTGGCTAATGAA
>CAMQUX010000207.1 GCA_947037905.1 uncultured Desulfovibrionaceae bacterium
TCTAGCAGCACTATAATTTCATTAAATGTTATTTTAAGTGAGCTAAACATTTTAATACACAGCATGCATCTAGTCATAGATGAGTTATTATTAATAACATCAACTATTAACTTTATAAGTACTGATTGAATTAGCGCAAAAAAAAGGATGAAATAAAAATATTTCACCCTTTGGTTTTTGATAACTAATTAAATCTCAATTAGCAGCTAATTAAGCAGCAATTGGGATAATATTTACACGAGTTTTTACTTTGCGATTACGAACATATTTTTCATATTTCACTTCACCGTCACAAAGGGCAAAAAGAGTCCAATCTCTTCCAATACCAACATTGTTACCAGCATGTATTTTAGTACCAAGTTGACGAACAAGAATATTTCCTGCTAGTACAGCTTGTCCGCCGTAACGCTTAACGCCACGTCGTTGACCTTCACTATCTCTACCGTTACGTGAGCTTCCGCCCGCCTTTTTATGTGCCATTATATTGCTCCTTAAACTTGCCTAAATTATGCTTTGATTGATTTTACTTTCAAAGTTGTAAAGGATTGACGATGACCTTGAGTTTTACGAGAATCTTTTTTAGCTAACTTATGAAACACTATTATTTTTTTTGCTTTTCCGTGCCCTAGAACTTCACATTCTACTGTTGCTCCGGCTAAATATGGTGCTCCTACTTTCGCATCTGCACCAGTTTTACTTACAAGCAAAACTTTATCAATTGTTAAATTAGAACCTTCTTCTGATGTAAGAAGTTCTACGTCTATTCTTTGGCCTTCTTCTACTCGGAACTGTTTTCCGCCTGTTTCGATAATTGCAAACATTTATTTTACCTCCGTCTAAAATTTTGTTTTAGACTTATTTATCTTATAAAATAGAAACACATTGCGAAGGTGTTAGTACTTAAGGAACAATTTATTTGTCTGTTTATAGCGAAATTTTTAAGCAAATGCAAGCATCTTTTATATATTTTTTTCATTTTTTTATCTATATATTTTTTTTGTTTTCATATGAAAACCAGTTTTTACCATATAGCAACTTATTCGCTTTATCGCTACGCTATTTCTTGTATCTATACAACGACTTGTTCTTATACAAATTCTTTATCTGATGTTTTGATTCTATCATTTTTAAAACGATTATGCACTACTATTTTTTCTGCTTAATATCTATTTTTTTGCTCGATATAATAGTATTTTTTACTCGGTATCTTATTCTTTTTTAATAGATCTATTCTTTATTTTTGCTGAGTAAATTATTTATATCTGCTCAAGAGCTTGTTTGTACTTAGAATATTGCTTAACAATAGTCCTATTTTCTAGTCAACAATCTTTGCACATACTCATCTACTGCCTCTTGCCAAGGACGAACACTGCTCGCTATTTTTTTTTCTAGTTTATTAATACTTAGAGCTGAGTTAACAGGACGCTTTGCTGGTGTGGGATATTCTTCTGTTTTAATAGCTTTTACAGAACAGCTTATTCCCGCACGCTCTATGGCATATTTTGCGAACTCGTACCAGTTTGTTTTACCACTATTACTCATGTGATACAAACCTGTTGCATCTTTTTCTAATAATATGTGAGTCAGCTTTGCTATATCTTCTGTGAACGAAGGACTCCCGAACTGATCAGCTACTATTTTTAGTTCGTCTCTCTCTTTTGCAAAAGCCATAATTTTTTCGAGAAAATTACTTTTATGAAGACCAAAAACCCAACTTATACGTAAAAGCAAATAACCTTTTTGATTTTTTGCTCCGTTGCAAACAAGTGATAGAGGTTCTATTAACTGCGAGTCTGTTAATTGTACGTCTGTTAACAGTGCGGCTGTTAACTTTGCCTCTGCTTGCATTTCATCATCTGCTCGTGTTTTTAAATGCGCCGCCTGCTTTGTGTCTGTCTGCTCTTTTAATGAAAATACGGAAAGTACTTTTTGCTCACCTAAAAGCTTTGTTTTTCCATACACACTGCACGCTTTTGCTTCATCTTCTTCAGTATATAATGTATCTTTTTCACCTGAAAAAACAAAATCTGTACTGTAATGAATAAGGAAACTACCTTGTACAATACAGGCTTTTGCTATATTTTCAGCAACTGTTACATTTAAAAAATATGCCTTTTCTTCTTCTTTTTCAGCTAAATCAACCGCTGTATACGCTACTGCATTAACTACTATGTCTGATTTATTTTCTGCTAAATATTTTGCTATGTCGCTCGCTTCTGCATAATTTACATCTAATGATGACACCGCTTGAACGCTCGCACCTTGCTTTTGAAAATAAACTACTAAGCATTGCCCTAAAAGCCCGTTTTTGCCACCAAATATGAGTATCTTTTTTTCTTTTATATCCACTTATATCTTCGCCTTTATGCGTATTTTCACTTAAATTAGATCTCAATTTAACATTTAGATTTGTATTTTTACATTCAGATTTACATTTTTGCATTTAAATTTACAATTTCACTGTTTTCACTAGAGCGAGTTTCTACTTACTTTTTATTTATATCATTTTATACGCACATCATTATTATTACGATAAAATAGTATTTAGCTCGTAGCATTTCTAGAAGAATCATTCACACAAATTATAGCTGCAATACAATTGCACTCTATTTATATGATAGTATCAAACTATTTAGGGAACCCATTTGTTTGGCGTAAGCCTTCTGACAAAATCATTCCTGTTGCGGTGGAAAGATTTAAACTGCGCACGACATCTTTACTTGGAATACGGATTTTAGGATGCGATAACGCTAGAATATCTTTCGGTAGCCCTCTTGTTTCTGGACCCATAACTATAAAATCGTCTTCTTGAAAAGTGAACTCATCTAAAAAAACACCTTGCTTTGCGCTGGCTAAAACAAGACGCTCTGTTGTGACTATGGCTAAAAAATCTTGCCATGATTTATGATAGGTAATATCGACA
>CAMQUX010000208.1 GCA_947037905.1 uncultured Desulfovibrionaceae bacterium
TGGAGATACTTGAACTCGGCGAATCTCTAGTGATGGAAAAACTGGTTTATATTGTTTGATTCCAACAACAGGAACAATTACAGTATAATATTTTATTTGCACAGTCTCTTGTTTAAATCCGCAACTCGTAAGAATTGCCATCATTATCAAGAAGTAAGCTACTTTTATTTTCATATTTCCTCTTTTTTAGAACTAATCTATTTGAGATTCTTCAGGCGGAGTTCCCCGTAGTAATGCGCCTGGATTATTTTGCAGATAATTTGTTAGGTTTCGTAGGTTTTCTGTAATATTTTCTGTGTTTCTGATAATAAGTGATACATTTTCACTTTCTGTGGTGAAAAGTAAGAGCATTTTATTTATTGCCACGTGTAGTTTTGCTATAGTCATTCCAACATCAGAACCTGCAGAGTTTAAAATTCTAAAGGTTTCAGGAAGTTCTGCAAGGGATTTATTTAAGGCACTCACGTCTAAATTTTTCATGAGATTATTCATTGAACTTAAGAGTTTATCTGTATTTCCAATTATTTCAGAAATATCCTTTTCTGAGGCAAGAGTTATCCGTTTAGCAGATGTAGATATTTCTGAAAAATTATTGACCATAATATTAATCTGATTAGGATCAACACCTTCATTTATAATAGCTACTAAATTTGCTGTTTCGTTAAATAGTGCGGTTGTTGCGGAAAAGAACTCACGTGCATCCTTGCCACCTGTAACGGTTGCTAAATTTTCTATTATGGTGCTTGCATTTTTAAGCATAGCATCGATTGTTTCAGTATTTATACTTGTAATAACATCACTTACTCTTGCAACAGCGCTTTCAACCTGCCCAAGTATTGTTGGAGCAGAAGGAATATAAACAATATCCTCTTCAATTTCCCATGTAGGAACAAAAGAATTTTTTGAATTTTGAATGAAATTTGCACTTAAAATACTTTGCCCTGTTAGACCTACTGATTCTACTCGAATACGTAGCCCATTTTTTACACTTTCTAACAGTTCACTTTTAACAGTTTTAACTGGTATGTTATTACCTGCTAAAGTTGATAAATTTACTTTACAGCGAATAACAACATAATTTCTATCTGAAATTCTTTTATCAGGATATATAGCCTGCAAAAAGCCAATTTCAGAAACACTACCAATCTGCACGCCTAAAAGACGCAAGGCAGATCCTACCTCAAGCCCGTTGATAGGTTCGTCCATATACGTTTCGACAATTACAGTTTTTTGAAAAAAAGAATCTTTAGAGAAAAAAATGAGCACCCCGATAAGAAAGAATATACCTATAAGAGTAAACACTCCCAGACGAAAATATTCTTTTTGCTTATTATCCATAAAAAAATCCTTTAAGTATATTAATTTAATTCCCGATTAAAAAACTGTTTTACGAGTGGATTATCGCTTTCTTTTTGTAGATGATGCGGTTCCCCTTCAGCTATAATACCTTTTGTTGCTTTATCTAACATAATAATTCGGTGCGCTATAGAGAATATACTTGCAAGTTCGTGTGTAACAATAACAAAAGTTATATTCAAGCTTTTTGAAAGCTCCATAATAAGATTATCAAGCTCTGCTGATGTAATAGGATCGAGCCCTGCTGATGGTTCATCTAAAAATAAAATAGCCGGATCAAGTGCCATGGCTCGAGCTATTGCGGCTCTTTTTTGCATCCCGCCAGATATTTCTGCTGGAAAATGGTCAATATAATCTTCTAAACCAACAAGAGCGAGTTTCATTCTTGCAACATCTCTCATGGCATCAAAGCTAAGGTCTGTATATTCTTCTAAAGGAAGCATAGTATTTTCTAATAGTGTCATGGAACCAAAAAGCGCCCCTGACTGATAAAGGACTCCAAAATTTTGTAAAATTTCGTTTCTATTTTCTTCGCCGCCCTCAAAAAATTTCCCAATACCTTCAAATACAACCTCGCCCGTCAATGGAGAAAAGAGTCCTATCATATTACGCAGGACAGTACTTTTTCCACAGCCAGAGCCACCAAGTATAACAAAAATTTCTCCTTTTTTTACTTCAAAGGATATATTTTCTACTATGATGGTATCTCCATACCCGCAAGTGAGATTTTTAACGCTAATGGCATTTTCTTTTTGCATGTATTTTCCAAGTTGTATAAAGCGTACGCTTACTTAAATTCCCAAATAGAAATAAATAACGGCAAATATTCCATCTGCTGCAGCTATAAGTGTAATACCACTAACCACAGCGCTTGTTGTTGATATACCTACTGAATCGGCACTTAGTCCTGTTTGCAGTCCTCTTAAACAGCCTATGGAAGACACTAAAAATGCGAACACAAAGGATTTAAAAATCCCGCCAAAAAAATCTGTAAATGTTACTGCATCTGCCAGATGTTGCAAATAAATTTCCAAACCATAGCCTAATGATACCATGACAATAAAGCCACCCACAAGGCTTGCTATATCGAAAAATATGGTCAAAAAAGGTATCATAAGCATTGCTGCTAAAATTTTAGGAATAGCTAAAAATGCAACAGCTGAGATACCGAGTGTTTGCAGAGCACTCACTTCTTCTGAAACTTTCATGGTGCCGATTTCGGCGGCAAAAGCAGAGCCTGAACGACCTGCAAGCAAGATACTTGTAATAAGTGGGCCTAATTCACGAAAGACAACAAGCCCAAGCATATCTGCTAAATATACCGTTGCGCCAAATCGTTCAAGTGATATCGCTGACTGAAAGGACATAATAAGCCCCATTAAAAATCCAATTAAAACAACTATGGGCGTACCGCTTACGCCTATATCGTACGAAGATTTTAAAACATTTTTCCAGCGCATTTTTTTAGGGTGAAGTGCAAGATAAAATCCTGTAGATATAATTTCACCAAAAAAAGTTATATGCTCAACGAAAGCGGTATATAAAGAATAGACTTTATCACCAAC
>CAMQUX010000209.1 GCA_947037905.1 uncultured Desulfovibrionaceae bacterium
AATTCGCAGGCGTATTACTTACCCCCCCGCTGCCCATTACGCAAAGCGTGCGCAGATAAAAAACTACACCAAAATCTTTCTCTGAAAGAAAAGTCCGTATGAGAAACTCATAATCCCCACATATCTTATACTGGGTACTAAATTTATATTTTTTTAGCAAATTTCCCCGATGAACTAATCCCTGATGCGGGAAAGGCATCTCCATTTTTATCTCATTTAAATAATTCTCCCTCGGAGCATAACGCATATTGTTTAAAAATATACTCGCTGGAATATATAAGGTTTTAGCTGTTATTATTTTATCTTCTTCATTCTGTAAAATAAATTCAGATAATTTTTCTAATGTCTTTTTATCTTTAAAAACATCATCTGCTCCAAAAAATATCACCCACTCGCCGTCTATTCGATGAAGTGCCTTGTTCCATGCATCATAAATCCCTGTATCTTTTTCGCTCGCAAAACTAATATTTAATCTGTCACTGTAAGATTCAATAATGCTTTCCGTATCATCGGTCGATGCTCCATCTTGCACAACCCATTGAAAATTCTGATAAGTCTGGCTAAGCAAAGACTCTATGAGTATTAATATATTTTCGCTTGCGTTATATGTAGCTGTTACTATTGTAAATAATGGAGTTTTCACTATTAGCCTTTTTTTAATTTCTTATGTTTTTTTACTTTCGTTTGCACTTGTTCGCTTTTATTTTTTTGCGCCGCATCTTCTCTTCTATCGCGCGCTGCGGCAAACTGAAGAAGCGTCGTAAATTCTTGCACTGCTATTTCACGCCCAAAATATTTTTTTATTACATCAACTCGTTCTTTGCATATTTGGTAAGCATTTGCGTAATCATTACTTATTCCACCTTCTTGCATATGGCAAAATATTCGTGGATAAAAAACAACCTCTGCAGTTTCATCGGCTAAAAGTATTCGCACTATAAAATCGTAATCCCCTACTATCTTATACTGAGGATTGTACCTATAGCTTTCAAAAAGATTTGTTCTGTGAAGCAAGCCAGGATACGGAAAAGGAGAATTTGTCTCCATTATTTTACGGTAATCTGCATTTGTAGGAAGCAGAGAATCCCCTAAAATAATATTTGAAGATATAAAAATAGTTTTAGCTGTTATTTTTTTTTCTTGCTCGCTCTGTAAAATAAATTCAGATAATTTTGCTACTGATTTTTTATCCTTAAAAACATCATCTGCACCAAAAAATATCACCCACTCGCCCTCAATTCGGCGAAGCGCCTTATTCCAAGCATCATAAATCCCTGTATCTTTCTCGCTCACTAAACTAATATTTAGCCTATCCTTATATGATTCTACAATTTTTACTGTCTCATCTCTCGAGGCACCATCTTGCACAATCCACTGGACATTTTGACAGGTCTGGCTAAGTAGAGATTCTGCCAGCATTTTTATATTTTCTGAAGCATTATATGTTGCAGTTATTACTGTAAGCAATGGAGTTTTCATTGTTCGCCTTTTTTTAATTTATGGTTTTTCTTAATTTAAACAGCGTATTTGCAGTTATTTTCTAAAAAAAATTCTAGCTTCCTATGCATTTTCTTCTTTTTGATAATGTAAAATTGTTGAGCAAAATACATTTCTAAGAGCTGGGTACGCTATTTCTTCTCCAAAATTATCTTTAATAACTTCATATGTTTCCCTATGTCTTTTTGCGGTATATTCTCTATTATTACTTATACCATTATTGCCCATTTTGCACAGCGTTCGTTTATTAAAAACAACCTCTGCATCTTTTTCTGCAAGAAGAGTTCGTACCAAAAAATCATAATCTCCTGCTATTTCATACTGACTATTGTATGAATATTTTTCAAAAATATTCGCCCTATGAACTAACCCAGGATACGGAAAAGGCATCTGCTTTTGCATACGCTCTTGATAGTCTTTAAATGGTGCAAAAGGCATGTCTCCTATTAATATACTTGAAGCAATATACATAGTTTTGCTATTTATACTTTTTTCTTCTTCAGCTGTTTTAATAAACTGTGCAAGTTTTAAAAGTGTTGTTTTATTTTGAAAAACATCATCTGCACCAAAAAATAGTACCCACTCACCTTCTATTCTTTTGATTGCCTTATTCCACGCATCATAAATTCCTGTATCTTTTTTGCTCATAAAACTAATATTTAATCTATCGCTATAAGATTTAATAATAGCTTCAGTATTATCAGTCGATGCACCGTCTTGCACAAGCCACTGAAAATTTTGATAACTCTGACTAAGTAAAGACTCTGCAAGATCAGATATATTTTCTGATGCATTATATGTAGCGGTTATTATCGTAAATAGAGGTGAACTCATTTCTTACCTTTCTTATTAACTTAGCATAAAAATAATAAGCCTATTTTTTAATATTATATGGTAGCATTTTTTAGTTTCACTAAAATTACTAGCATAAATAGTTTTATTTTTCTTAATATCTTATACTTTAATATCTTATCTAATTTTTAATTTTTTGCTTATACAGTTCTTTATATTGTCTTGCTACAACGGACATACTATACCGCTCTTCTGCTGTTTTCCTTGCTGCTACGCTCATTTTTTTTCGTAGCTCTTCATCTGCTAATACGTACTGTATGCCTTTTGCTAAGTCTTCTGCATCTTCTGCTTTTGCAATATAACCTGAGACTAAATGCTCTACCATATCAGGTATACCTCCAACATCAAAACCAACTACTGGTGTGCCGCAAGACAGAGATTCCATTATGGTATTTGGAAGATTATCCTCTCGTGATGGGCAGATAAAAACATCTGCACTAGCATATACTGCTGGCAATAATTCTTGTTTTATTTGTCCTAAAGAATGCGAGGGATAAATTGAAAATTCTCCTTCATGCTGCCCAAAAAACAG
>CAMQUX010000210.1 GCA_947037905.1 uncultured Desulfovibrionaceae bacterium
AAAGCACCAAAGCACCAAAGCACCAAAGCACCAGTTTTTTATTTTTTTGAATCTTATTTACTGAGAATGAATATTTTTTTAGAATAAACTGCAAGGTAGATTTTCCGCTAAACATATTTCTAAACAAAAAACCTATTGAGTTCATTGTAAATATATTATAGTTTTTGCTTTGCATATATTTTAAAATTGGAGAACAGTGTGAACAATAAACCACAATTTATAGGAACTGGTGCATTAATTCTTGCTGCGCTTATTTGGGGAACCGCTTTTATTCCTACAAGATATTTAGGTGCGCAAGGGATAAGTGTTTTTTTAGAATTGCTAGTGCGCTACTCTGTTCCGTTATTAATTTTTGGAATACTCTCTTTCAAACAAATACGGAAAACTCCAAAAGAGCTTATTAAAAAATGTATGCTCACAGGGCTTATACTATTTTCTGCACTCACACTTTCTATATACGGAGTACGTGCGATAAAATATGGCTCTATGGGCTTACTACTTATCTCACTCAACGTAGTGTTTGTTCCTCTTTATTTTGTTATATGCAAACAAAAACGTATATCTCTCTTATTAATAGTAGCTGTTATTCTTTCTCTTTTAGGTTCTGTTCTTCTCACCTATAGTAATTTAGGCTTTTCTTTCGATATAGGCACAGTTTTTTGCTTTCTTGCAAGTCTCTGCTACACTGCATATATAATCCTCTGCTCAAAAATATTAACAGAAGATATACCCGCAAATGTTTTACAGTTTTTTCAAAGTATGACATTTGTTATTCTCTGCATACCACTTGCGATAATAACTCAATCTTTTGATGCAAACATCAATTTCTCAGATACAAATTTATATTTAGCATTTGCCTTTATTGGTATTTTTGCAGGAACTTTTGCATACAAGCTCTTTTTTTACGGACAAAAAGTATGCGAACCAACAGTGACAGCTCTTATTCTATCCTCACAAGTAGTTTTTTCAGCACTTGCTGATTTTATATTATTTAAGATAGATTTAGGGAACATGCAGATACTTGCTTATATAATGATTATCTGTGCTATTATATTAGTGCCAATAAATGATATGAGAAAAATAAATAAATAATAAAATAAATGATTATAGAAGCTTATCTGGTAATTAATATAAAATTCTAGGGTTAATATAAAACCATAGGATTAATCTAAAACCGTAGTTATAAAAATATTTAGCGCTATTATTTGTTATAAATAAATTAAATTACACGCCTTATATATTAAATGATTATATAAAGTGTCTGAAAGAAGTAAAATTCTGAATAAATTTGAGAGCAGTATATTCTATTTTAGGGAGCTTTTTTCAGTTATTCAGAATAAGCATATTATAATGGCTGTTATTATTTCAAACTATAATGACTGTTATCAGTTCAAATGATAGTAATAATTAAATAAAAATAATAAGAAATATTGAGTTCAATAAAATACCAAGCTTAGCTAATGAAGGGATCTATATGGATATGAACATGAAAAGCACAGAAGAAATAAAAAAGATGCGCCATGCAGGACAAATGCTCCATAAAGTACATGAAGAAGTACAGAAATTTGTCAAAATTGGCATGAGTACTAAAGAATTAGATAGTATAGCAGAAGATATGATTCTGTCTATGAGCGCAAAACCATTATTTAAAGGAGTACAAGGCATAAAAATGCCTTTTCCTGCAACAATTTGTGCATCTTTAAACGAAGTTGTTGTGCATGGTATCCCATGTGAAGAACAGCTGCAAAATGGTGATATATTAAGTATTGATATAGGACTGTCCTATGATGGTTGGTGCGCAGATTGTGCAAGAACTTATGCCATAGGCACCATCAACAAAGAACAAGAAAAAGTAATAAAGATTACAAAAGAAACACTAGAGCTTGCAATATCACTTGTAGAAATAGGGAAATCATGGATGGATATAGCAAAAGAATTGCAAAAGTTCGCGCACAAAAATAAATGTAGTGTGGTAGAAGGGTTAGTAGGGCACGGTATAGGTGAAGATTTATGGGAATATCCAGCTGTACCCAATTATCCCACAACCGAAATGCCAAATTTTATCCTGCAAAAAAATATGACCATAGCCATAGAACCTATGCTAATGGCTGGGAAAAAAGATACCATTCGCTTAGATGATGGTTGGGCTATCGCAAGTAAAGATAAAAGCCCCACCGCTCATTTTGAACATACAATAGTAGTCACTGAAAATGGCGCAGAAATACTCACTATAATCTAATAAAAGAATTTTCTTTGTATAATAATCTTTAAAACAAGCTTTTTGAGATAGAAATTTATATTAAAGTGGCATATTATATGAAAAGAGTAAAAAAATACTAGCAAAAGATATTAATAAATAAGGAGCAATTATGAGCGAAGTGCAAGAAGTAAAAGGGGCAATGCTCCAAAGAAATGATACATATGGAATTAAATTAAGAACACCTCTGGGAGTAGTTTTAATAGAGGATATGGAAAAAATAATATCAGTTGCAAAAGAATTAAATATAAAAACCCTCAAGCTCACAGGTGGACAAAGAATTATTCTTTCAGGATTAACCGCAGAGCAAGTAGAGCCAACAAAAGCTAAACTAGGAGCCTTTGCAGTAACTCCGCCACACATGCAAGCCTGTTCTGAAACCTGTAAATTCAGAATACTTGATGGGTACAAACTTGCAACAATATTAGAACAAGCAATAGTTGACCGTGCACCTTTACCAGCTAAAACAAAATTCGGAGTATCCTCCTGTCCTCATAGCTGCGCACAAGGACTCGTTCGTGATTTTGGACTCGTAGGTAAGAAAAATGGCTGGAGTCTATACATGGGCGGAAACTCAGCGTCTAAGCCCGAGATCGGAAGAGCACACGTCTGAACTCCAGTCAC
>CAMQUX010000211.1 GCA_947037905.1 uncultured Desulfovibrionaceae bacterium
AACATCTTTTTTCTTAAGATAAGTAAGAAGACTCTTACGTTTACTTACGAGCTTTAAAAGACCAGTACGTGAGTGAAAGTCTTTTTTGTGTTCTTTGAAATGATCTGCTAGATACTTAATTCTCTCTGTAATAAGAGCAACTTGTACTTCAGGAGAACCAGTATCTCCGTCGCCAATTTGATATTCAGTCATAACAGCTTTTTTGGATTCAGCGTCCATAACCACAGCGTCTACCTCCGAGTTAAAAAGTTATATATAAATTACGCTAGCAAGGGTTACCAAAGACCTCTTAGAATTGCCCAAGATAGGATTTCGTCTTGACTATGCTTATTTGCTGTGTGCATTTGTGCCTCAACAAGAGCAAGTGCTTTTCCTTCTTCATCGAGAAGAAATAGCCGGTCAGAAACTTTTCCAAAAAGAGCGTTTGTTTCATCTGCAGAAACAGGTAGCCATGCACCGTTTCGCACAAGATTTGCAAATTCTAAAGAGAGTGTGTGCTGTTTCCAATGAGGAAGTGCATCTTCCATGGAAATAACAGCTTTTGTGAGAGCTTCTAAGTTATCCTCTACATCACCCAAGTTTGTGGCT
Source organism: uncultured Desulfovibrionaceae bacterium (assembly GCA_947037905.1). Classification (GTDB taxonomy): domain Bacteria; phylum Desulfobacterota; class Desulfovibrionia; order Desulfovibrionales; family Desulfovibrionaceae; genus CAMQUX01. The sequence continues at coordinate 589 of CAMQUX010000211.1, forward strand.
TGAGATAATGGATAGGGACTACTTTCTTCTCTTACAAGTTCTGTAAGTATTGCACCACACTGTAGTCGTGTCCCCAGGCTGTGGGCCAGGGAACGAATGTAAGTACCTGCTGAGCATTGCACACGAAAACTAGTAAAAGGAAGATTTACATTCACTATTTCAGATGAAAAAACTGTAATTTCTTTTATCTTAATAGGAACTTCTTCTCCTTTTCGAGCGAGCTCATATAAAGGTTTTCCTTTATGTTTTGCTGCTGAATATGCTGGAACTATTTGTTCTGTCAAATGAACCCAAGCATTAATATCCTGCACTATATCATTTTCCGAGATTTGGTCAATGAGAAATGTTTCTATAATTTTTCCTTGGCTATCGTAGGTGTCTGTATTTAAGCCAATTTGTAATGTACCGTAATAATTTTTTTGTGCAAAAGTTAAATAATCTGCCATTTTTGTGGCTCTACCAAGAAGTACTACAAGCACTCCACTTGCAAGAGGATCAAGAGTTCCTGCGTGTCCGATTTTATTTTGCCCTAATCTTTTTAAGATATTAAGACATGCGGTGGAGGTTGGACCTGTTGGTTTGTTGAGTATAAAAACACCGTCTAGTTGTTGTGGATTGTGCTTTTTTGCCATAATTATTAGTTCTGCTTTTACGTATTATGTGAAAAGAATTTCTATTTAAAAGGAAAAGAAATTATTATACACAAGCTTTTAGAGCTAGTTCTTTAAGTTTTTTTATTATTGCTTCAAGCCCGTTAAGGTTTGCTGCGCCTGCTGCATTCTTATGCCCACCGCCACCAAAAGATGCGGCTATTTCTTGCACATTAATTGAACCGTGAGAGCGCAGGCTCAGTTTATAGTTATCAGCACCTTCTTCCTGTATTGTACTTACAATACAACTACCTTTAAGGTCACTTAATGCTGCTATAATACCATCTACATCTTCTCGTGTGGCATTATGTCTTTGCATCACTTCAAGATTTATCACGCAGATGATAAGTTTTCCATCGTGGTGGGATTCGATACTTTTAAAGATATCTCCCCAAATTTGAAAGCGTTCGAGTGTCCAATTTTTTCGGATATTTTGAATGAGCGTTCCGGTATTTAGTCCTTCTCGCATCATTTTTGCTACTAATTCTAAGCATTCTGGTGTGGCGCTATTGTAAGTAAAAAAGCCAGTATCGGTCGCCATGGCAAGATAAAGTGCTTCTGCAATAGGTCCTTTTAATTGTAGTCCTGCAGCAAGTGCAAGTGTGGCTATCATTCTGCCTGTTGACGGGCTGTCTTGATCTACCCAATTGAGAGCTCCGAAACATGGATTATCACGATGATGGTCGATATTTAAAATTTTCATCTTTGGCAGATGGGGTAAAATATCTTTCCCTATTCGTGTTTCATTACCACAATCGAGAACAATACAGTGACTTGGTAATTTTTCAGGTAGTATAGTTACAATTTCTTTAGGCGTTTTTAACCATCTGGTATCGTCGCGCATTCCATCTTGATTATATATTATATATTCTTTTCCTAATTTTTCTAGAATATAAGCCATCGCAACACTTGAGCCTAACGCATCACCATCTGGGCGCATATGGCAGGTTATTAAGAACGACTCTCCCTCAGATATAAAATTAAGAATTTGTTTTAGCTGTGCTTCCATAAAGTACTTCCTCTAAAAAAGTGTCCCGAGCAAAACGTAAGTCAGGCATATATCGCATTTGAAGGCGTTTACTTAAAGCCTGACGAAAATAGTTCTTTGAAATATCAAAATTCTTTTGTATTTCTTCAAGACGCTGTTCATCACCTGAGGCAGTATAAAAAATTTCAGCAAGTCGTAAATCCTTATTCATGCGAACACCACTTATGGTCACAAGCTCAAGGTGAGGATTTTGAATCTCCTCAAGTAGAAGCATGCTGATTTCTCGCATAATTTGATCGCCAATGCGCATTGCTCGACGGGAATCTGATGTTTTCATTATAGGAAACCTTAGGAAATTGTAAATAATTTTCCAGAATTGTTATATTTATTATAACAGTTATTAATCAATGGTTCGTGCAACTTCTTTTGTTGTAAATCCTTCAATAGAATCGCCCACTTTAATATCATTAAAACGCTCTAAGCCAATACCACATTCGTAACCTTTTGCTACTTCTTTCACATCATCTTTAAAGCGACGAAGCGATGCAAGTGTTCCTGTATACACAACAACTCCCTCACGAAGTAGGCGAACTTGCGCATTACGTGTAAGTTTACCATCTATTATAAACGAACCTGCCACGGCTCCGATTTTTG
>CAMQUX010000212.1 GCA_947037905.1 uncultured Desulfovibrionaceae bacterium
ACTAATCTTAACACTCTTTCCCTACACGACGCTCTTCCGATCTCTTTTATTATAGCAGGACCGTGTGTGCTCGAGTCTGAAAGCTTGGTGCTTGAAACCGCTGAAGAATTAAAAAAAATAAGTATAGAATTAGATTTGCCGCTGTTTTTTAAAGGTTCTTTTGATAAAGCAAACAGAAGCTCTATAAATAGTTTTCGTGGGCTTGGTGTTGAGAAAGGGCTTTCGCTCTTAGCTATGGTGAAAGAGAAATTCTCGTTGCCAGTAGTTACAGATATCCATCTTCCAGAGCAGGCAGAAATTGTCGCAGAGGTGGTGGATGTTTTACAAATACCAGCATTTCTTTGCAGGCAGACAGATTTACTTCTAGCAGCTGCTGCAACTGGTAAGATAGTCAATGTAAAGAAAGGGCAATTTTTATCGCCGCTTGAAATGAAAAATATAGTAGATAAAGTTAAAACAGCTAATCATAATATCTGGTTAACAGAGCGTGGGAACAGTTTTGGCTATAATAATCTAGTGGTTGATTTTCGTAGTATTCCTATTATGCAAGAAAATAAAGTGCCTGTAATTTTAGATGCAACACACGCAGTCCAGTTACCAGGAGCCTTAGGTGGCAGTTCTGGTGGAGATAGACAATATGTGCGAGCACTAGCACGAGCCGCCGCCGCAGTTGGGTGTGATGGTATATTTTTAGAAGTGCATCCAGATCCTGATAAAGCTCTTTGTGATGGCGCAAATAGCATCGCATTAAAAGATATAGCAGGACTATTAAAAGAACTAAAAGCACTTTGGAGTGTTTGCTCATGAGAAAAGAAGAACTTTTCAAGAAAGCTAAAAAAGTAAAACTACTTGTTTTTGATGTAGATGGTGTAATGACTGACGGCAAATTATATTTTGATTTGCAAGGAAATGTAACAAAATCTTTTCATGTACAAGACGGTTATGGTATAAAACTTGCGCAAAAATGTGGGCTAGAGATAGCTGTTATAACGGGTTTAGATAATCCATGTGTCGCAGCTCGAATAAAACAGCTAGGTATAACAGAATATATAGCAGGAAATAGAGAAAAATTTTTATCGTTACAAGATATATGTGAGAGAAAAAATATAGACATGCAAGAAGTTGCTTATATAGGTGATGACTGGATTGATGTGAAAGTGCTGAACCATGTTGGTTTTTCAGCAAGTGTTCCTAATGCTCGAAAAATAGTACAAGAAAAAGTTAATTTTGTAACTGATGCAAGTGGTGGCAATGGTGCGGTTCGAGAGTTCATTGAGTTTATTCTTGAGGCAAAAGATCAATTAAATAAAGCTTTTGAAGAAGTTGTTGGTGCATGAGAATAATATCATTAATAACGAGCTGTCTCTTTATTGGGATAATTTTAGGACTCCTTTTATCTCGAATATTTTTTTCACAGACAGAAGAGGATATTGTATTAGATGATGTGGTGCCTCAAACAGAAGTTCTGGTGCAAAGAAGAGTTCCAAAATTTGAAGATGCGTCAAGTATTTCTGTTAAAAATATGCACTTAACAGAAAGTGAATCTGGACAGAAAAAATGGGAATTATGGTCAAAACAAGTTGGGTTTGACGAGACAACAGGTATAGCTTTTTTTAAAGATCCTAAATTACATTTTTTTGTAAATGAAAAGAATGATTATTTTGAAACAACAGCACTTCTTGGTGAAGTGAATCAAGAAAATGGTAATCTAGTTCTTTGGAATGAAGTAAAAGGCGATTATCAAGGGCTTGAAATATTTTCTGAATATCTTAATTATTATAATGTAATAAAAAAAGGTTATTTTCATGGAAATGCTCTTGCAAAGCAAGATAGTTTAACAATTGAAGGGAAACTTTTTGAAATAGATGTTGCTGCTGAAAAAATATATGTAACAGGTGATGTTGTTGCAGAAATTTTGCGGGTTTCAGATGGTGAAAAAAATCCAATTATAATAAAAGCCCCTAGACTAATTTATGAGATAAAAAATAGTCAGATAGTTTTTCTCGATAAAGTGCAAACTGTGCAAGGCGAGCGTGTAATAGATTCTGAAAAACTTACAATTTATTTGAAAAAAGTAAAGAAGAAGCAAGTGTTATCAAAAATTATAGCTAAAGGTTCTGTGAATTTTAAAGATGGAGAAGGCACTTTAGGAACAGGAGAAATATTAACATATTATCCTAAAAATGAATATCTTCTTTTGAAGGGAGATCCTGTGTTGACTAAAGGTGATAATATAATACGTGGAGATATAATTAAGCATTTTTTAGAAACAAATCGAAGTGAAGTTATAAGTACCTCTAAAGAATCAGAAGTCGAAGCTATTTTTGTTCCAGGAGAAGGTTTAAGGAGGCTAGACTAATGAGTGTTTTTTCTGCTAAAAATTTATGTAAACGCTACGGTAAAAAAGAAGTTGTGCATAATATATCACTGCATTTAGGTAAAAATGAAGTTGTGGGGATTTTAGGTCCAAATGGAGCTGGAAAAACAACAACATTCAATATGTTAGTTGGTGTAGTTCACCCTACAGTTGGGAATGTTTATTTAAATCATATAGATATAACAAAGCTTCCACTTCATGAGCGTGCACGAAAAGGCATTAGCTATTTGCCACAAGAGAGTTCAATTTTCAAAAAATTAACTGTGGAAGAAAATTTACAAATAATACTTGAGCAAACAAATTTAAACAGAAAAGCACAGAAAGAACGAGTAACCGAGCTTCTTACAATGTTTCGTATAGAGCGTTTAGCAAAGCAAGCAGCGACATATTTATCAGGTGGGGAACGTAGGCGTTTAGAGATAGCAAGAGCGTTAATACTCAATCCTGAATTTATTCTTTTAGATGAACCATTTGCAGGGATAGACCCAATAGCA
>CAMQUX010000213.1 GCA_947037905.1 uncultured Desulfovibrionaceae bacterium
TAGTCCGTTTATTGTTCCCTCTACCTGCCTTGCACCTGCTTCTATTGCAGATATGGAGTTTGCTACAGACATGCCTAAATCATCATGACAATGGACAGATATAATTGCTTTGTCTATGTTTGGTACTCTATCAAAAAGATTTTCAATAATCCCCTTAAATTCAGTAGGTAATGTGTAGCCTACAGTGTCAGGAATATTGATTGTTCTTGCGCCGGCTGTAATTGCAGCCTCGACCATGCGGCATAAATCATCTATAGGTGTTCGTCCTGCATCTTCGCAAGAAAATTCAACATCATCGGTGAATTTAAGTGCGCATTTAATGGCGTTTATGCCCATGTTAATAACTTCATCGTATTTCTTACGGAGTTTATCTTGCACATGAATAGTTGATGTGGAAATAAAGGTATGGATGCGAAAATGCTCTGCACTTTGCAGTGCTTTTGCAGCCACTTCAATATCTTTTTCAATAGCTCGTGATAAGGCACAAATAGTTGAATTTTTTATATTTTTAGCTATTAACTGTACGGATTCAAAATCCCCAGGAGATGAAACAGGAAAACCCGCCTCAATAATATCCACCCCGAGTCTTTCTAAAGCAAGTGCTATTTGAAGTTTTTTGTTTAGATTTAAACAACTATTTAAAGACTGTTCACCATCACGCAAGGTGGTGTCGAAAATTATAACTTTATTATTCATGAACTGTCCTTATATATAAGAGATAAAATAATATATTTAGATACCCACACTAAAATGATGCATTTAAAAATACGTTTAATGATGTGTTAAAATTGTGCGTTCGATAATATCTGTTAAGACAATTATTCTCAAAATGTGCTAAAAATATGCACCCAACAATCATACAAAAAATATGCGGTCAAAAATGCGCTAAAAATCCACTGAAAATTATCTAAAATATCTTTTATGATGCCTATCCTAAAAATCTGTACAATAATTATGCTCAATAATCCGTTAAAAAATTATGCGATATAGTTCGTTTAATAATCACACTAAAATAATCCGTTAAAAGAATTATGATAAAAGAAAAGGAACCATATTTGTAGTATGGTTCCTTTATTGATTGTTTTTTTAGTGATTCGAGTTAACGAATTTTTGCAATACAAAAGTCCCCATGCTTTTTATTAATCAGCAGCAGGATAAAAATAGTTTGTATCATAAAAATTATAGTGAAATTTTCCATAGATTTAAAATTCTCATAGATAAAATTATTTGTCAAGAGCTTTTTTATGTACATTTAATATAAGAGCAATAGCAATGGTTCCATAAGCAATAGCACTGCGAAAGTACTCACCAAGGGCAGGGTTTGTGAAGATATTTTGCCCCACGTGTGGTGATATAATAAAGAGCGCATGAAATAAAATAAGCCCAAGGAGCGCATGGCGAATTTTAGCCTGATAAATAGTCGCACCACCTGCTAAAATAGCCGCACTTGCGAAGATATCAGAATTAAGATGTGCAGTGTAGATATTTAACATGCCTATATTTTGCATATAAATAATTTGCCCAAAAGATGCGAGTACAATAGATATCATAATAGCTATGACTTTGATTTTCTTAGGGTTTATACCCGCAAGCATTGCCTGTTCGGCATTTTCGTTAACAGCTCTGCACGCTTTTCCAAAAGAGCTTTTTTGTATGAGGTAAATAAGCGCTGCAAAGAAGAAAATAACTAAAATCATAAAGAGGGGAATATTAATACTGCCGATTGAAAAAAGCCAGAGTTCATCGAGTGTATTGCGGAAAAACTTAAGGTCAATCATATTGCGTATGCCCGTTCCGTGAGTTAGCAAAAGATCTGGATTACTTGGGATAATAAGTTTTCCAAAAATGCCCATAAAAAATAGCTGATAGAGCCCTGCGAAAAAGAAACCAATAATAATGCTCGCAATCATCTCTCGACCTTTCACACGTACAAGGAAAGAGCCAATAAGAAATCCGCACAAAAGAGCAAGAGGAAAAGTAATAAGAATAATATATAAAATTGCAGTATAACTGACTATTTGATAGTTAACAGCAAGTATAAGCGCAACTTGCGCACACAGCGAGCCGACGATAATAGAAAAATTAAGCCCAAGACCTGCGGTGATAGGAATAATAAGCGCTAAAACAAATATGCCATTTCTCATAAAACGAACAATAATCTCGTTTATAAGAAAAGATAACGATAGCCCAGAAAAAAAGAACCCAACTGTACATAAAATAATAAATAAAAGAGATACAGGGTTATATTTTAATCGCATGCACTACCTCTTTTTTGGTCATAAAATAAGGCAAAAAGGATAATTCCATTTGTAATAAGCGAGCGGAAAATTTCAGCAAGTTCTGGACTAAATAAGGCACCAGCAACAGGGGCTGAGAATATATAAATGCTCTGAAAAATATAGGTTCCAAAAAATACCTGCCAGAGAAAATGTTTCTCAGTTGTGTTTCCGCCTACTAAAAGTGCTGATACAACAGGAAAAACCATCATAAGCGGTGCATCATAAAGTTGAATAAATCCATAGCTTTGTGCGTATGTACATATTCCAATAGCTGCTAATAATGTAGATAAAAATACAGCAAGGTATCGTATTTTGGTGTACGATATGCCAAATCTTTGAATAAAAGATTGATTTCTTCCTCCAGCGCTCATGGCGAGCCCAATGGGAGTGCGAAAGAATATCCACATAATTAAAAGGCAAAAAAGAAAAAACAAAAGTGAGCCTATTGGGATAACAACAGAGCCTATGGAAATTTGCAGAAAGTCATTTAAACTATGTCCAAAAGTACTTCGTAAGCTTATAGTTGGGCGCAGTCCCTCGCCGCCAATAGGCCAGAGCATAGCTCTGTTAGTAAAGATCGGAAGAGCAC
>CAMQUX010000214.1 GCA_947037905.1 uncultured Desulfovibrionaceae bacterium
TCCTAAACAAATGGGACAAGCAATCATTCTTCCTGCGATGGTAGAAACATTTGCCGTTTTTGGACTTCTTGCTTCTATTCTTTTAATGAACTTAGGTCAATAGACTTAACTTAATTATTAATTGAATAAAAAATAAAGCAAGGGGCTAACTATGAGTTTGGAAGATATCAAGAAAAAAATTATTTCTGATGCTGAACAAAAAAAGTCAGACCTTCTTGAAGCTGCTGAAAAACAAAGTGCTGCAATTATAGAGCATGCTAACAAGCTTGCAAAACAATATGCAGATGAACATGCAAAAAGCGCATTAAGTCAGGCTGAAAATTTAGAACGTGGTTTAGTAATTGATGCTCGTCGTCAACTTGCTAACGAAATTCTAGCAAGAAAAAGAGTAAGAATAGAACAAGCTTTCACAAATGCGAAAGCAGAATTTATTTCTTCCTCTAATTATGTAGAAGTAATGAAATCATTGGTTATAAAATCTATTTCCTCTAAAAAAGAAGAAATTATTTTAGGACAAAACGAAAAAGCTTTAGATCAAAAATGGTTAGATTCTGTTAATCAGGCATCTAGCGGATCTTTAACTTTTTCTAAAGAAAAAGGTGATTTCGTAGGTGGAGTCATGTTAAAAGAAGATGATACAGCTATCAATATAACTATTGATACTTTATTCTCTCTCTTACGTGAAAATGCTGAAAAACCTATAGCAGATATACTTTTTAGGGGGTAACTATGGAGAGCTGGGGATACTTAAGTGGACTCCTTCGATCAGAAAAAGTTCACGCCCTAACTAATAATGACTTCAATTCATTTGCAGAAACTGTAAATGCTGATTCTTTATTAAAATCTTTAGAAGACACAGTGTATGGTCCTTTATTTCAAGGTCGTACATTAAAAGAGTTTTCTGTTATTTTTGATGAATATTATCAACAAAAATTTCAGATTATAAAAGAAATTTCTCCATGTCCTATTGTGCTACAAGTACATTCATTAAAAGTTGATTTGAATAATTTAAAATTATGTTATAAAGCTAAATTATCTCAAAAAAACATTTCTTGGGAACAATTATCTGAAGAAGGTACTATTGCTCCTGAAAGAATGTTTGGTATTGTAGAACATGAACTATGGAACGAATTACCTACTCTTGTCGCTAAAGCTATAATGGAATTAGCAGATAACGATTCTGCAAGAAAAGTAGACTTTTTATTAGACAGAGCTTATTATGCTTATCGTTTGCAAATATTACAAGAAGCTAATTCTTTTGAATCAAACTTTTATAAAGGTCTTGTAGATCTTTATAAAAAAGAAATAGACTGTGAAAACATCAAAAATATTTTTCGTGCTAAAAAAATGAATCTTGAAAAAGATCAAATAGCTGAAATTGTTATTGCTGGCGGATACATGTCTGCAGAATTCTTTGTTGATTATGCTAATATTTCTGGTGAAGAAACAGCAGACTTGATGAAAGATTCTGCATATGGTGAAGTTTTAAGTTCTGGTATTAATTACTGGGTAGCAAACAAATCTTGTACTATTCTAGAAAAACAAATCGATGAATATCTTTTAGATTGTGCGTCTGATTTTGATTATCTAAGTTCAGGACCTGCTGTTATCGAAGAATCATTACGTTCTATCCAAATAGAACTTAAAAACTTAAAATTAATCATTATTGGAAAAATCAACAATATGAGCACAGAAGAGATTAAAGAGAGGGTAAGAAATGTCAGAGTATAAAAAAATTGCCGTCATTGGTAGCCCTGATACAGTACTACCCTTCCGCTCTATCGGTGCAGAATCTTTTGAAGTAGAAACTTCTGCTGAATTAGCAGAAACACTTCAAAAGCTTGTAGAACAAGATACTTTTGGGATTATCTTTGTCGAAGAAACTCTTGCTGAACCAGTATTAGATATTATTTCTTCAATGAATGATCAATATAGAGGAGTCGCAATTACCCCTATCCCAGGAACAACTGGAGATAAGAGTATCGCACTTCAAAGACTAGGCGCTCAAGTAACAAGAGCTATAGGCATAGATATTTTTGCCCAAAAGGGAGGAAGTTAAATGAAAAAACAATGAAAAATAATTAAAGTCTCAGGACCTCTCGTTATCGCTAGTGGAATGACTGGAACAAAAATGTTTGACATGGCTAAAGTTGGAGATATGCAACTTATCGGAGAGATTATTCGTCTTGACGGTGATAATGCGTATGTTCAGGTCTATGAAGAAACATCTGGTGTAGGACCTGGGGAACCAGTGATCTCTACAGAAAAACCATTGTCAGTAGAATTAGGACCAGGACTTATTGGTAATTTCTTTGATGGAATCCAACGTCCTCTAGAAGCTATTGAAAAAGCTTCAGGATCTATTTATATTGCACGTGGTATTGATGTGCCCGCGCTTGATTATGATAAAAAATGGGATTTTGTTGCAACTGTTAAAGTTGGAGATTCTGTTGAAACAGGAGATGTTATTGGTACTGTTCAAGAAACAGCACTTATACAAACTCGTACTTTAGTACCATTCGGAGTAAAAGGTACTATTAAATCTATCCAATCTGGATCTTTTAATGTTACTGAAGTTGTTGCTGTTGTGGCAGATACTGTTACAGGGAAAGATGTTGAAGTTAAATTAGCTCATTTCTGGCCTGTGCGTATTCCTCGCCCAGTTAAACAAAAATTACCACCTCGTACACAAATGATGACAGGACAAAGAGTTATTGATACTTTCTTCCCATTAGTCAAAGGTGGAACAGCTGCTATTCCTGGTCCTTTTGGAGCTGGAAAAACAGTAACACAACACCATTTTGCTAATTGGTGTTGTGTTACTGTTTTTCCAGCTCCAAAAGGACCAGGAATAGCAGCT
>CAMQUX010000215.1 GCA_947037905.1 uncultured Desulfovibrionaceae bacterium
ATTAAAATGAGCTTATCGTCCACAATACCAAATTCAAATTTTGTATCGGCGATAATTATGCCTTTTTCTTTTGCGTAATCACGAGCAGAGCTATATATAGCGAGCGTATTTTTTTCAACTTCTGCAAAAAGATCTGCACCAAGAGTTTCTTTTGCTTGGTCTACAGTAATATTTTCATCGTGCTCGCCCATTTCCGCCTTTGTGGACGGGGTAAATATCGGTTTTTCGAGCATGGCAGATTCTTGTAGATTTTCTGGTAGTTTATGACCACTTACGAGACCAGTTTTAAGATAATCGTTCCAGCCAGAGCCAGTAATAAATCCACGTACGATACATTCAATAGGTAGTGGTTTTGCACGGCGTACAAGAACAGCTCTATTTTCGAGCATTGATGCGTATTTTTTAAGCGGCGCTGGAAAATCTGCAACTTCTGTTGCCACGAGATGATTTTCAAAAATATCTTTAAATTTATCCATCCAAAAAAGAGTAATTAAGTTTAATATTACGCCTTTATATGGAATTGGTTCTGTCATAATTACATCATAGGCAGAGATTCTGTCTGTTGTAATAATAAGCAGATGATCCTTATCTATTTCGTAAATATCACGCACTTTTCCGCGTGATAACAGAGGATATTCGCTAATATGTGTTTCGCTAATAATTTCCATAAATAATTACTCCTTGGTATTTTGTCGATATTCTACACAGCGTGCATGTGCTTCAAGACCTTCAAGTCTTGCCATGCGTGCTATTTTATGGGCATTTTTTTGTACATAATCTTTTGAAGTTGCGATGATGCTCGATTTTTTGCAGAAATTCTGTACACTTAGTGCAGAGGAGAAACGAGCAGTTCCCATTGTTGGTAGCACATGGTTTGGACCTGCAAAGTAATCGCCTATGGATTCTGGACAGTGATGCCCGAGAAAAATAGCCCCTGCATGGCGAATTTTTGATAGATGCTCGAAAGGATTTTCGATGCACAGCTCCAGATGTTCAGGTGCGATATGGTTCACAAGCTCAAAGGCGTTTGCTAGTTTTTTACATACTATAATAGCTCCCCAGTTTTTTAAGGATTCACTAGCGATATCTGTTCGTGGGAGGCTTTCGAGTTGTTTTGTAAGCTCTGTTTGTACCTTATCTGCAAGGTCTTTTTCTGTTGTTATGAGTATTGCTGCTGCGAGTGGATCGTGCTCTGCTTGCGATAACATATCTGCTGCGAGCCATGCTGGGTTTGCTGTTTTATCTGCAACAATAAGAATTTCACTTGGACCTGCAATCATATCTATTCCTACAGAACCGATGAGTTTTGCCTTTGCTGTTGCTACGTAAATATTTCCAGGCCCTGCAATAAGATCACACGGAGCGATTGTTTCAGTTCCAAAGCCAAGGGCTGCTATTGCCCAAGCACTGCCTGATGCGTAAATCTCTGTAATATTTAGCAGTTTTGCCACTGCTAGAATGTACGGATTAATGGTGCCATCTTTTTGTGGCGGGGATATTATACAGATACTTTTAACACCTGCAACTTGTGCTGGGATACAGTTCATAAGAATACTTGAAATGAGCGGAGTTTTTCCTTCTTGCCCACCTGGGATATATAAACCCACTCGGTCAATAGCTGTTACCATTTGTCCAAGAATTGTTCCGTCTTCTTGGGTAGTTATCCAAGAATTTTCCACTTGTTTTTGATGAAAAGCACGTATATTTTCGATTGCTTCTTTAAATATTTCGATATCTGCACTCTCAACTTGTGTGAGGCTTTTTTCTATATCCTGTGCCGATACACGGAGCATATTTTTAGTAAAAGTAGGGCAGTCGAATTTTTGTGTATAGCTCACAAGAGCATCATCGCCTTTTGTTTGCACTTCGTTAAAAATCGCATCTACTTGAGTTGTTATATTGTTTTCTGGATTTTTTCGTCCATTTAGCCATAATTTAAGCTCTGTCCAGTCGTTTTGGCTAGTATATTCTTTAATTCTACAGTTCATTTTTTACTCTCTTTTTTCTAAGTAGAAACTATACAAAATTCATATTATTTTGTCGAGAAACAAAAGAGTCTTTTAAAAGAATTAGCATGACTTTTATAAGAGCCTTTATTTTGTTTTGGTTCATGAATAATTTTTTCATGTTATTATCAGTTTTTTTATGATTATATTTTGCTTATATAAAAATAGCACTGTGTGCTAAAAGGGTGCTTTGCAAGAAAAGATGAAAAATGCAAAACGAAATTGACCGTTCAATATGAGCTAAAAAATACCAGAAAGCGAATACTTGCGGATAAAAATTTTGTGTTAGAATAAACGGAAATATTTAAATAATTATAAAATGGATTAGACGGCTAAAAACTCTCAAATTCTAACTAAAAAGGTTCAAATTCTAACTAAAAAGTCTCATATTTTATAAAATATTCAGAGGTGAGGCGAGAACGCTCAAATAGCACCTAAAAACTGCTAGCAGTAGCTCGGCATACATATAGTTAAAACAAAAATAAAAAAGGCTCAAACATTAAATTTGAGCCTTTTTTATTTCTTAAGAAAAGAATATTTATGAAAGAAGCTTTAGTAAAAGTAATTTCATAATTATCTTTTATTTTTATCTGTTATCACGACGAGGAGGACGTCTGTCACCACCTCTGTCATTTCTTCCGTCAGGACGAGGTCTGCCTGCTGGGCGTTGGAATTCTGTAAGGTCTACTTCGATTCCTGCCTGTTCCATAAGCCATGCTTTTCTTGATAGGCGAATACGATCACCTTCAACAGCCACACATTTTACTGAAACTTCTTGACCCATTTGGAATAAATCCGACACGTTCGCAACATGTTCCATGTCCATTTGTGAGATATGAAGCAT
>CAMQUX010000216.1 GCA_947037905.1 uncultured Desulfovibrionaceae bacterium
GCTCTTCCGATCTAAAAAACCAGCCATAGGTAAACTTGCACAAATAATAGAGTGCGAGCAATGTGTTATCTGTTCTTGTCGGGGCAATACAAGACGAATCGGGCGTGCTATTGCTGTTCAGTTTCTGTATGGTTACTTTTGTAATCCTGCGAAAATATCATTTGAGAAAAGTTCTTCTATGGAAAATGTTGTAGTGCTTGAAGAAATGGTTAGAAGAAGCCCAGCACTGTATGATGAAGAAACAAAAGAATTCTTTTACGCAGATGATATTTTACTTTTTTCCACACAACTTTTTACAGGCTCGGTTCTTAATCTTGCTCAAATAGATGAGCATATAAAGAAATTTTCTAATAACTGGAAATTTGAAAGAATTGGAATAGTAGAGCTGGCTATTTTGCGTATAGCCATATACGAAATGCTTTATTTAAAAGAAGTTGCGGTAAATATTGTCATAAATGAAGCTTTAGAACTTGCAAAGATTTTTGCAGATGAAAATTCTTCTGCGTTTATTCATGGTATTTTAGATAGTATCGTGCAAAGTGAAAAAGTAGCAGAAAAACCTACAGATAAAGTAGCAGAAAAATCTACAGATAAAATAGCAGAAAAAAACGTAGAGAAAACGAGCTAATACTAACAAGTGATTAGATGTTACTGAAACGAATATCCTAAGGGGCAAATCAGTGCGTTAATCATATAAAATAGTATTGCGATGCTTATAAAATGTGTGTGAATACTCATAAAATGAGGCTAGTTCTTATGAAAAAGTACAAGTAGTAGCACCAAAAATAATAGTAGCAGAAAAAAGAATAGAAAACAGAAAAGAGTAAATATATTAGGCAGAAGAATATTCTAGCCGTAAATACTCGTATAAAAAATATTAAAAGTTATGAGCGTAGAGGGAAAAATGGCAATCGGCAGATATAATCCAGAAGAATTAGAGTTACGTTGGCAGAAAAAATGGGAAGAGTCTAAAATATTTCAGGCAGACGAAGATTCTAGCCGTAAAAAATATTACGTGCTCGAAATGTTCCCTTATCCATCAGGCAAAATTCATATGGGGCATGTACGTAACTATTCCATAGGTGATGTGGTTGCTCGTTATAAAAGGCTGCAAGGCTTTAATGTGCTGCACCCAATGGGTTGGGACGCATTCGGGCTTCCTGCAGAAAATGCTGCCATCAAAAATAATAGTCATCCCGCAAAGTGGACATACGATAATATCGCAGATATGCGCTCACAATTAAAACGCTTAGGTTACTCCTACGACTGGACAAAAGAACTAGCCACTTGCCATGAGGGCTATTATAAATTTGAGCAAGAATTTTTCTTAAATTTTCTAGAGAAAGGTTTAGTTTACCGTAAAAAATCGCCAGTAAACTGGTGTGAAAGTTGTCAGACAGTACTTGCGAACGAGCAGGTAGATGATGGAAAATGCTGGCGCTGTGATAGCATGGTTGAGCAAAAAAATTTAGAACAATGGTTTTTACGTATTACAGACTATGCAGAAGAACTTTTGACAGATTTAGATAAACTAGTAGGCGACTGGCCAGATAGAGTTATCACTATGCAGGAAAACTGGATAGGCAAAAGTGTTGGAGCAGAAGTGTCTTTTTCTATTGTAGATAGCGAAGAAGCTACAGAAACTACAGATAAAAGTATAAAAGTCTTTACAACACGTCCAGACACCTTATGTGGAGCAACATTTCTAAGCTTAGCAGCCGAGCATCCTTTATCAAAAGAATTTACAAAAGGGACTGCTTTTGAAAAAGATGCAGAGCTTTTTATTCAGAAATGCACTGCTATGGATAAATTTGAACGTGCGGCTGATGATTTAGAAAAAGAAGGAATTTTTACAGGAAAATATTGTATAAATCCATTAACTGGTTACAAAATGCCAATTTATATAGCAAATTTTGTACTCATGGGCTATGGAACAGGTGCAGTTATGGCTGTTCCTGCACATGACCAAAGAGATTTTGATTTTGCTAAAAAATACAATTTAGAATTACAAATAGTTATTAGTGCAGAAAAAGATGCACCAATTGCAAATCCAAAAGAACTATCTGAAGCATTTACAGGAGGCGGATATCTCGTAAATTCAGGAGAATTTACAGGTCTTAGTACCGACGATGCAAAGAAAGCAATAATTGCAAACTTATCTGAAAAAAATAAGGGCAAAGCAACTGTAAATTATCGCCTGCGTGATTGGAATATATCTCGCCAAAGATACTGGGGAGCACCAATTCCTGTGGTGTACTGCGAAACTTGTGGTATAGTTCCAGTTGAGATTAAAAATTTGCCTGTCAAATTGCCAACAGATGTAGCAATGCGAACAGATGGTAAGTCTCCTTTAGACTTTTTAACAAGCTTTACCGAAACCACGTGTCCAAAATGTGGAAAAGCTGCAAGGCGTGAAACTGATACACTTGATACTTTTTTTGAATCTTCTTGGTATTTTGCACGCTATACATCAGCTCGTAACGAAGAATGCGCTTTTAGTAAAGAAGCTGCCAGTTACTGGCTGCCAGTTGACCAGTATATAGGTGGCATAGAGCATGCTATACTGCATTTATTATACGCACGTTTTTTCACCAAAGCACTCAGAGATATGGGTTATTTAGACGTTGATGAGCCATTTAAACATCTTTTAACACAAGGAATGGTTGTGTTAGATGGTGCAAAAATGTCTAAATCTAAGGGAAATGTAGTAGATCCAGCAAAGATGATTGCAAGTTACGGAGCAGATGCTACCCGTTTATTTATTCTTTTCGCCTCCCCTCCAGAAAAAGACTTAGAATGGAATG
>CAMQUX010000217.1 GCA_947037905.1 uncultured Desulfovibrionaceae bacterium
AGCTGCTCCTCGTCCGTGTCCTATATGTAAAGGTCCTGTAGGGTTTGCGGATACATATTCTACAAGTACTTTTTTGCCTTTCCCAAAAGAAACATGCCCGTAAGTATCTTTTTTTGTTTTAATATCTTCAAGCACCTGTAGCCAGAAGTTTTCTTCGAAGAAAAAATTGATAAACCCAGGTCCTGCTATTTCTATTTTTTTAAACGTGCTATCTTTTTTAAGCAGGCTTATAATTTCTTCTGCAATAACTCGTGGAGCAAGATTGAGCTCTTTAGCTAAGAGCATTGCTGCATTTGTGCTATAATCTCCGAAACTTTGCGTTTTTTTCTCTCGAGAAGGTTCTACGACAATTTTTTCTTGCCATGTCCATTTTTGTTTCGCAAATATTTTCTGCAACGAGGATTCTATATACTGTTTAGCTTTCATGTGTTCCTTAAGATAAAAATAACAAAAAATAGCACCAGATAAAAAATAGCATACTAAAAATTCTTCATAACTCTTTATACATACACTTTTATCATGCTATTGGCAAGTATCATTTCCGCAAATTTATGCAGAAATAGCAATACAAGTATTCTATTTTAAAGTGCTTCTTTGCTTATTAGGAAAAGTATTTCTTTACTTGCTATAAGGTGAATATTTTTTTAAACTGCGCAATATAGAATCTAATACAAGTTTAAAGCTATGATTAATTTAAGATATTTTTAGTAAGGACGATAAATATAATGGAAGATAATTACGCTCATGTTGGAGAAAAACTTTTAGCCATACGTGAAGAAATAAGCGTTGCAATGAAAGACGCTTGTCGTAAATCCGGTACTGTAGAGCTTATAGCGGTATCGAAACTACAAACAGAACAAGCCATATTAGCTGCAAGTCTTACAGGGCAAAAATCTTTTGGAGAGAATTATGTACAGGAGTTTTTGGCAAAAAAAGAACTGCTTACAGACGACTCTTTACAGTGGCATTTTATAGGCTCTCTGCAAAGTAATAAAGCCAAATATATTACTGGGAAATGTGCATTTATTCATAGTGTTGATTCTCTTAAGCTTGCAACTGCAATAAATAATAAAGCAAAAAACTTGTCAATTGTGCAGAAAGTCTTATTACAAGTAAATGTTGGAAGAGAAGGTCAAAAGGCAGGAGTTTTGAAAGAGGAACTCGCGTCTTTAACAGAAGAGCTTATGAGTTTAGAGAATATTTCTGTTTGTGGACTTATGGCTATCCCGCCATTTGGGGAAAGTTTAGACGTAACACGCAAGCATTTTGCAAGTTTACGAGAAGAAAAAGAGCGATTAGAAACACTTTTTAATGTGCAATATCAACACCTTTCCATGGGAATGAGTGATGATTTTATAGAGGCCATAAAAGAAGGTGCAACTCTTGTACGAGTGGGCACAAGTATTTTTGGGCAGAGAAAATAGTCGGTTATTTAAGCGCATTTAACGACGCTTTGAAAAAATGGCAAAAAATAATAGTACAATATTTATGAAAGAAGGGCGGTAAAGCCGAATGGATATAGCCACAGTCTTAGGAATGATAATAGCTTTTGGTATGGTGCTTTTTGGTATCTTAATGGGTGGGAGTATTCTTATCTTTGTTGATGCACCATCATTTTTAATTGTTTTTGGGGGTATGATAGGAGCCTCTTTAATAAACTATCCACTAAGTTATGTTTTAGGGGTTATGTCCTTTTCTAAAAAAACACTTTTTGCAACGCCTCCAGATTTGCCCGCACTGCGTCAAGAATTAGTAACTCTTTCAGATAAAGCAAGAAAAGAGGGAATATTATCACTCGAAAGCACTATAAATGGTTTAGATAATATTATAGAAAAAAAAGGACTGCAACTCGCAGCAGATGGAATGGATCCTGATAATATACGTGAAATTTTAGAGCTTGAAATATCCACCCTAGAGGGACGACATCAGATAGGAATAGAGCTTCTTCAAGCTTTTGGTACAATAGCACCAGCTATGGGTATGATTGGAACAATTATTGGGCTTGTGCAGATGCTTCAGTCCATGAGTGATCCAAGTAGTATTGGACCAGCTATGGCGGTTGCTCTTATTACAACATTTTATGGTGCTCTTCTTGCTAACTTAATATTTAACCCGCTAGCAGGAAAATTAAAAACTCGTAGCAAGGAAGAAATTATTTCGTACGAGCTTGTTATTGAGGGAGTAATATCTATCGCAAAGGGCGAAAACCCTCGTATAATGTCAGAAAAATTAGACTGCTTTATTGCACCAAGTAAGCGTGTGAAGGACTAATAATTCATGGCTAGGAAAAAGAAAAAACAAGATGATATAGACGGTGATGCATGGATTGTAACGTTTACAGATTTAATGACATTGCTGCTGACTTTCTTCGTGCTTTTAGTAAGTATGGCGGTAGTTGATGAGCGTAGAAAATTAATAGTTCTGCGTTCAGTAGAAGATGCGTTTGGTATAGGAATGTTTAGCGCAAATCCTCTTGCCATGACAGCAGGAAGTGCAGCTCTTGAACAAGGGCCTCTTAATAATACAAAAGACTTATCACTACTAAAACCGCTATTATGGGACGATAGAGAAAATGATTTATCTTTTGAGTCCAATGCATTTGTGCAAGTTCTTTCAGTGAATCATTCTTTATTATTTGAGCCAGGAAAAGTGACAATATCTGAGAAAGGGGAACTTTTTTTACAGCAAATTTTACCAATTCTTAAGGCCTCAGAATATCCCCTTCTTTTAGGTGGGCATGCAAGTTTTTTGCGAGATGAATTTGGAACAAACTACAGTGTAAACGATGAGGGGAATATACC
>CAMQUX010000218.1 GCA_947037905.1 uncultured Desulfovibrionaceae bacterium
GCAGATGGAAGAGGTCTCTGCATGGAAGTAAGATACGCTGTTACGGTAATACTTACACCAAGAAATAAGAATGCCGGCCAGAAGTTTTGCGCAAATTCTAGAGATATTTCACGAGTAATTGCGTCTGCATTTGGTAGGAAGAATGCTAAAATATTCTCAGGAAAAATAGCTAAAATGGCTGATAGTACAATTCCTGTACAGAAAACAGTAATAAGAGCGCATTTTAAAAATACTCGTATGCGCGCAGGTTGCTTTGCACCAAAATTAGTACTCACAAGTGGTTGTAAAGAATCTGCTAAACCAAAACTTATAGTAACACCTGCCCAGAACATATAATTTATTACTGTAAAGGCAGTTATTCCTGCTGTTCCTAGCTCTGTTATAAGTGTCCAGTTAAATAAAAGAACAATAACACCTGTTGATACTTCGTTTGTGAACTCAGAAAGCCCATTGTACGCGGCAGAGAATATCTCTTTCCAAGAACCTAAGCGTTTTGTAAATTTAAGCGTGCATTTTTTTGAGAAAAAGTGAGTGAGAATAAGAAGAAAGCCTAAAGTAAATGCGGTGCCCGTTGCAAGTGCTGCTCCCTCTATCCCAAAGCCAAGTTTTGCAAGAAATAACCAGTCTAAAAACATATTTGTACCCGCTGCAACAAACATGGCAACAGATGCAAGTATAGGATTACCGTCTGTTCTTGCGAAATAACTAAACGCCCATAGTCCTATAAAGGAAACAAAAAAAGGTACGATCGTTTTTAAATAAAGCGTCGCTGGTGCAACTAATTCGTCTTTTGCACCCAGCAATTGCACTATTTTTTCAGGAAAGAAGCCGCAAAGTGTTGTAAAAAGAAAACAAAAAATTGCTATTGTAATCATTATTTTTATGAAAATTGCATTGGCATGAAGAGGCTTTTTCTCGCCCTTATATTTTCCAAACCGCACAGCTCCACCTGCAGTGAACATAAGACTAATACTAAAAATAAAACTATAAATAGGTGTGATTATATTTACTGCAGCAAGTGCTGTACCGCCCACATAGTTCCCGATGAAATATCCATCAACTATCCCAGCAGACGAGCTCGCTAAAAGCCCAAGTGTCCAAGGTAATGCGTAAAAAAAGTAAATAAACACAGGATTTCCCTCTGTTATACTTCGTTTTATTCGTTTCTGCTCAATTGCGTCGTTCGCATCATTCGCGCTGCTCGCGTTAGTTGTCATGCTCTCGTTAGTTTCGCTCGTATTCATAAAATCTGTACCTGAAAGTATTTGTTGATGTTGATTGTTTATATGTAAAAAAAAGAGTAAAAGAAAGTGAGAAAGTATCAAAAAAACTGATGGACTTTTTATATCTTACAACCGTATAAGAATATAAATAATAATTAAAAGCTAAAGGGCAATTAAAAAAAGCAAAGAGTAAATAAGGAATTTAAGGAATAACGAAAGAAATAGAAATAAAAGAGACAAATATGCACTATTCCATAGAACAATTAGAGGCGTTTATAGCTACAGTAGAGCTTGGTTCTTTTTCTGCTGCTGCACGAAAGCTTGGAAAAGTACAGTCTGCGGTGAGTATGGCTGTTCAAAATTTAGAGATAGATTTAGCAGTGACACTTTTTGATAGAAATGGGCATACGCCTAAATTAACAACAGAGGGCGAGGCTCTTTTGTACCGTGCGTATGATATTTTGCAGTCGTGCAAAAAATTATCTGAGTATGCACAAATTTTACAGCAAGGGGCGGAGAGCAGAATATGCCTTGCCATGGACGAGATAACACCAATTGACTATATTGAGACGTCCTTAACTGCATTTGCGAAGAAATATTCAGACGTGGAAATAGAGCTTATGTTTGTGGGTTTAAATAATGCAATCGATCAACTTTTAGCAGATGAGGCAGTTTTTGCAATATTACCATTTATAGATGATATCGATATGAGCGCATTATTATCTAAGGAAGTAGGGCAAATAAAATTTGTGGCAGCGGCATGGAAAGAACATCCTCTACATGAATTAAAAGAAGTAAATGCGGATGATTTACGCCACCATAGGCAGATTGTAATATCTGGGCAGTCCAATCGACGTTTTCGAGCTGTTGAGCGTTTAAGCTCGCAAATATGGCTTTGTAATAGCCATTATCTTATGCTTGATATGTTGCGAGGGAAGTTGGGTTGGGGGTTTGTGCCAGAGCATTTGCTCGATAATCCTTGGGAAGGGCGAGAGTTAAAAGCTTTTTCTCTTGGCGCAAGTTTAGGCGATTTTACTATTCCTATTTTACTTTGCTGGAAGAAAGAGCATACTTTTGGTTTAGCAGGACGCTATTTACATGAATTATTAGCAAAAAAATAATCTATAAGTACAGTGTATTAATTCATTTATGCATAGAAAAATCTAAAGATGATAAGATTTTACTTGTAAAAAAACAATATATACTCTATTTATCAATTCCAAATATATACGGAGGTGACTCCCGTGCGGATGAGTAATCCGACGGACAAAAATTTCAAATTGGAGAACGAAAAAGAATGGAAAAAATCCCTGTTATAGAAATACGGGGGGTGTCTAAATATTTTGACGCCCAAAATCCTGCCCTGAATAATGTATCGTTAGATATTTATAATGGCGAGTTTTTAACAATACTTGGCCCATCAGGGTGCGGAAAAACAACACTGTTGCGGTTAATTGGTGGTTTTGAACAGCTTAGTCATGGTGAAATTCTTATGGATAATAAAATTATTCATGATTTACCTGCAAATAAACGTAAAATTAA
>CAMQUX010000219.1 GCA_947037905.1 uncultured Desulfovibrionaceae bacterium
GGCACAAGAAGAATTACTTTCAACGCTCAAAGCATTAAAAACTCGAGGTTGTAAGGTTGTTTTAACAAGCCCATTTAAACCGCATGAGCTTAAAAATATTGATGAGCAATTAGTCTCACGTTTTTGTTCAGGATTTTTAGCACATATCGACAGACCAGATATGGACGTCCGTTGTCGTATTATTGAGCATAAAGCACGTAAAATGAGCATACAAGTTCCTAGAGAGGTTTCTTTTTTACTAGCAGAGCATATCACAAGCGATATTCGCCAACTTGAGAGTTGTCTTAAAAATATGATATTAAAAGCGCAACTTTTAAATAGAAATATTAGTTTAGAACTTGCTATGGAAGTTTTAGACCAGTATTCAACTACAAATATCCCTCCAGATTATGAGAAAATAATAGCGTTTGTGTGTAAATCTTACGCACTATCTGAGAAAGAATTACGCTCAAAAAGTCGCAAGAAAAGTCTTGTAATAGCACGTAACATGGCGTTTTATTTAGCACGCCAGCATACGGACTTATCGCTCCAAGATATTGGCGGAAAATTAGGTCGTGAGCATTCAACAGTTATAAAAGGTATTGCAAATATAGAAAGTGAACTGCGCCGTCAGTCATCTTTTGGTCGTCAGCTACAAAATACAGTTGACCGCTTAGGTGTACACTAAGAAGCTAAGTGCGTTCTTTTATTACGATGATTTATGCTATTAATAAAAATACGTTCTTTTGTTACAATGGCTTACATGAAGTAATAAAAAATAAACTCTTCTAGCACTATGGTTTTATAGTGAGTAGTAAAAAAATAAGTATCAAAAAATAAAAAAGTGCGTTCAACCGATTTGGTAGAACGCACTTTTTTATGAGTAAAACGACTTTTTAAATATTTAAATTATATTAATCTTTTAAAAAGTATATCGTAATGTAAGGCTAGGTCGGAATGCATAAAGAGTATGGGCATCAATCCGGTATATATTATGTTGTGATTCTAGTTCTCCAAAATTTTGATACGTAATTGCTACATCTAATCCAAAATTTCTTGTTATCTTTACTCCGCCGCCGAGTCCTATATTAAAAGCGAAATTAGTTTTAAAATAGTCAGCACCGCCGAGTTTTTTTTCATGGAAGGCCATACCAGCTCCAAGTATTCCATAGATAGCGCCATATTTCCACTGTGTTCCAAGATGAAGATTTGCAAATAAAGTGGTGCCACTTTGATCGTACATGGTTCGAGGGCTTAGAGGCGTTTCACTAGCCATAGTAGGGGTGATTTCTAATTCCATGCGGACAAGTAGTTTGGTTGTAGGATTAACCGTTTCTATCCCAAGGCTAAGCGGGACACTTAATCCATAGGAATTTGGGGTGATTACTTCATTATTAATACTAACAGAGGAGCGGAATGGATTAGTTGCAATACCAACAGCTATATACGGTCTCATTATTGATGGTGCTTTTGGAGCTAATATTATTTCTGCATGACTTGTGCTTATAGTAAAAAATACAGCAATAAATGTTATTAAAATTCCTAAAAAACTATAATTTCTTAATGCGTTTATTTTCACGGTTCACCACTTTGCTATTATATATTTAAACTTTATTTTGACTACTATATTTATAATAAGAGAGCAATATATAACTAGGAATATATGCGTATTTGTATTTTTTAAAGATAAAAGTGCGTTCAACTGCTTAGGTTTTACGCACTTTTTATAGATTATTAGTTAGAGTTTAAGTGTACATTTTTTTATACAAATGATTTTTATATATTTTATAATCAATCTCTTAAAAAATATATCGTATCACAACGGTTGGGCGTACTGTATGGAATGTCCAGCCGGGAAGTTCTATGGTGTTTGCGTATGAGGATATTTCTTTTCCTAAATATTGATAAGCTACGGTTAAATCTATTCCAAAATGTTTCGAGATATTTACTCCTGCTCCTACACCTAAATTAAGAGCAAAAGAATTTGTTAAAGGGTACACTGCAAATCCTTCGAGATTTTTTTCATGGAAGGCAGCACCTGCTCCAAGTATTCCATAAAAAGAGCCGTATTTCCATTGTTTTCCAACGTGAATATTTGCAAAGAAAGTTGTGCCAGCTTGTTCATATATTTTATCAGGAGTATGTACAGACATTTTACTATAAGTAGCAGGGGCGACTTCTAGTTCCACACGGATAAGTAGTTTGTTTGTAGGATTAACTCTTTGCATTCCAATACTGATGGGGACACTCATACCATATTTTTCTGGGGTGATAGCTTTGTTTTCAAACTCAAAAGGCGTATGGAATGGGTTAGTCGCAAAACCAATAGAAATATATGGTCGTATTATTGTTGCGGCTTTTGGAGTAGATACTGTTGCAGTTTTCGGAGTAGATACTGTTTGTGCATAAGCAGTATTCACATTCAAATATACAGCTATAATTGTTATTGTAAATAGTAACAAAATATAATTTTTCAGTATTTTTTTCAAGGATCACTCACTTTTAATATGAATCTAATTTTTTTTAGATTATTTTTGATGCTAGAATATTTATAACTCTAAGATAATGTATATAAGTAATAGATAGAATGAAAAGTGTATTCAAATTGTTTGGTAGAACACATTTTTTACGATAGATGATTTTTTAAGATTTCGATGATTTTTTAAAATTTTAAAGCACGCTGAGTTTTTTAAAAAGTATATCGTACACCAAAGGTGGGGCGTATTGTATGGTAACTCATACTTGAGATCATTGCCGCATCTCTGTG
>CAMQUX010000220.1 GCA_947037905.1 uncultured Desulfovibrionaceae bacterium
ATAGTGCCTTGTTACGAGTGCTTAATGATTGAAACCTATTCTAAGAACTAGAAGAAGAAAAATAGCTACTGTTTACTGTAAGGAATACATTTTTAATTTTTAGCTTTTACTTTAATACCAAGTTGTATAACTGGTCTTTTGCTTGGAAACAAATTGTGTTCATAAATGAGATTTTATTAATTATATTAGTAAAAAAAATATGAGGATTATATAAAAACATGCACAAATAAAAAGAAAAGAGCCCCCGTATATGGGAACTCTTTTTGTTTGAAATTAAATTATTTAAAAGTAAGGTAGAGTATTATCTTCTGTAAAAATAGTTTACTCGAACATTTCTTTTAAATACATTTCGCCATAAATAATATCAAAATATAATTCTTTATAGAGTTCTTCTGTTTCTTCAGAGTATGGCATAAAATCAATAGCACGTAGAGGAAGCCCTGCTTTTTCTAAAACTGTTTTGGTCAGTGTGTGTAAGTAAACAGCAGCTGTTTCTTCTTTTTTTGGATTCTTAGAATCATAAATAATATAAAAAAGAGCCTGTTTTTCGCCATATAGGCTTTCAATTCGCGGTAGATGGTCAGAGTAGAGAACAATAATTGTTCTCTCTGGAAGCGTATCTATTGCAGTAATGAAATTCTTTAATTCATTATCAAGTTTTTTTAATCTATTAAAATATGTATTCAACCTTTCTATTTCTCGAGGATCAATGTCTGCTTTTATAGAAAAATTTTCATTTGAACTACGATAAGGACCGTGTGGCCCATAGGTTATTATATGCGCAAATTGTGGACTAGTGGAATCTTGTAAACTCTTAAGAACAAGATTAAATATAGAATTATCAGGAGTACGACTAGTGAATTTTTCAAAACCGATAGCATTATATGCATGGTGTCTGTTGTAATATGTGTCACTCATACTATGGTAAGCAATATTATTATAACCGTGAGTTTTAAGATAGCTAACGATTGACGGAATACCCGTTTTAAAAGTCATTTCACCATATGGTAAGAGCCCAAAATATTTATTAACCATTGAAAAAGGTATTGAAAATAAAAGTTCAAATTCTGAACTTGCAGTATGATTGGCACCTAAAAGAGTTTTTCCATAAGTACTTTTTTCTTTTAGAGAATGTAAGAAAGGAGAAGCAGCAGGGCTAATTTCCATAGAGCTTATTTTCGTAGGATCAATGACACTTTCAAGAAGTATAAAGATTATATTAGGTTTTTCTACATCAGATTTCTTTGTAAGATTTTTATTTTCTTCAACAAGTTCTTTTTTGTAATATTTGCTATATTCTAAGCCAATATCTTCGGAATAGTTTTCAATAAAATTTCCCTTATCTTGAAAGAAATGCTCGAGCTTATAAAAAATGCCTTCGCTGGAAATGGCGTGAAAGTAAATGAGAGAAATAATAATAAAAATAAGTGCTGTTTTTACATTTATTTCTTTTGTTTGTTTTTTAATTCTTCGACATTTTTTTATAATAAATGGGATTGTAAAATAAAGTAGTAAAGTACCAAAAAAATCAGCTGTAATGGAAAGGGGTACTCGGGAAAGAAAAAATTGTGCAGGATCTCCAAGCCCATCAACATTAAGAAAGAGGGAAATAAGTTTGATGTCTGCAATATTTAAAGGTCTAAAGAGAAATAATTGAGAATTATATGTTGCGATAAAATAAAGGCTAGATATAAAAATAACTATTGTAAATGCTACTTTTCTTTTTAGGAAGAGAGAAAGAAAAGCGAAAGCAAGAATGGTTAAAGAGTAACTAGTAAAAACATCATGTGAGCTTTGAAAAGGTACACAGAAAAGAAAAACAAGTATAAGAAACAGTTCCCAAAAGGGGAAAACAAAATCATTTATAAAAAAGTTTTTAATTTTTCTAATGTTAGAAGTAATATTCATTTCTAAAAAATCCTTAATTAAAATACATAAATAAAATATATAAATAAAAAATAAAATTAAGATAAATTACATTAAATTATTTTTGATAAAGCGAGTCAAGAATTTCTTTTCCGCCAGCATCAAGAACTTCTTTTGCAAGCTTTTCACCCACAGAGAAAGCATCAAGCTTTTTACCAGTCATTTCTTTGCGGATAGGGTTAGAACCATCAATATTTGCAACAAATCCAACAAGATGAAGCGTATCATTTTCTAAAATACTCGATACTGCAATAGGAACTTGGCAGCCACCATCGAGTGCTGTAAGAAAACCTCTTTCAGCCTGCACTTGGTAGTAGGTAGCGTCATCGTTTAAAAAAGAAATAAGATTATATGTTTCTGTGTCTTCTATTCTGTACTCAATACCTAGCGCGCCCTGTGCTACAGCTGGTAGAAAATCTGGAGGGCTGAGTTCAAATGCATATGGTGCTGTCATGCCAAGACGCTCTAAACCTGAAGTTGCAAGCACAATGGCATCAAAGTCACCTTGTAATAGCTTTCCTAAGCGAGTATCAAGATTCCCACGTAGTGAGACAATTTTTAAATCTGGTCGAATTGCAAGTAGCTGTGCTTGTCTGCGTAGTGAGCTTGTGCCAACTACAGCGTTTTGCGGGAGACTTACAAGGTCTTTATAAAGAACACTTAAAAGTGTATCTGTTGGTTTTGCGCGCTTTGGGTGAATATTAACAATAAGCCCCTCAGGTACTTCTGTTGGAACATCTTTCATGGAATGTACTGCAATATCAGCTCTTCCATCAAGTAATGCTTCTTCAATTTCTTTTACAAAAAGT
>CAMQUX010000221.1 GCA_947037905.1 uncultured Desulfovibrionaceae bacterium
ACTTGAAATTGTTATTAAAATATATGATGTTACTTGTTATGATGATAGCAATAAAAAAAGAAGGGAAACCTTCTTTTTTTATTTTCTAAAACTGTGAAAAAAGTATTAAAAAGACATTTTAAAGTGAAAAAATATTTTAAATTAAAGTAAATTTAAAAGCACAGTAAATTTAAAAGTACTTTAAAATATCTTGTAATTATAAAAAATGTTTAGTAAAAGTGGACTTCATAAAGGAAGTACGTATGCCAGGTTATCGAGGTCATTTATTTGGAGCAATGGGAGTTATTGCAATTTGTGTAGCACTTCTTATGCTAGGTTCTATTGTTCTTAATGTACAACATATATTTTTTGTAACTATTTTTTCTATCTTTGTTATTCTCGGGGCACTTTTTCCAGACACAGACACGGACTCTAAGGGACAGCGTTTGCTTTACGGTATGCTCTTTTTCTTTTTAATATATTTAATAGCCAGAAGAGAATTTGAATTTGCCGCTTATTTAGGTTTATTCGCATGCCTTCCGTGCATGAGCAAACACCGTGGCTGGACGCACGCTTGGTGGGCGATGTTTGTGGTACCTATTCCGCTTCTTTTCTTACCGTATTTTCCTTATCTTGTTATGCCAGTCGAAATTTTAAACACCAAACATGGTAGTATTTGGTTTTACCTCGCTTTCTTCTTAGGGTATTTTTCGCATCTATTACTAGATGGTGTATTGTTGACAAAAAAACAAACACAGAAAAAACTAAATAAAAGCCGTCCGTTTTAAATATATGTTTTATAATTAAATAAAACTATTCTTTTCATGCATATAACTTTCTCGTACACTTTGCGCCTTAGTTATTTTTACTTACTACGTACACAATAAACCGTTCATACTTTTTATTTCTCAATAGTCTTTAGTTTACTAATCATATTAATTATCTTTTCAACATCATCTATAGGCGTACTTTCGCACTGTCCTTTTTTATCCAGTAACTTCGCAGGGCTACTGGTTATCATATTTGTAACATTATTTATAAATTGCTCATTCTTATTGTCTTTCTCTAGTAAAGGGTGCCCAGCGTAAATATTAAACATATTAAGTACCAGACTTTTATGTTCATATTCTTCTTTTAATTGAAATAATTCATGAGCTCGTCTGTTAAGATATTTTGCAAGCCAAAATAACACTAGGGAAATAGAAATGGTAGAAAACCCCATCATAATACGAACTAATGGAGTTAAATCATTGCATATAGTTTGTACCAAAAAGTTAATTAAAATAATACCTATTATTGCTACCGTCCATGTCATAAAGGCTTTTTCTGTTCTTTTAAAATTACATTCTGCATTTCTTCTAGATTCTTTTATAAAATTATTATTTGTAATTGCTGATAATTTTGCAGCAATTGCACCAAAATACTGCGGTAATTTTTGAACATAAAGAGTATTAATCTTAGTTATTAAGCCTTGATTTTGAATTTGTTCTTCTATTAAAATATCTCTATAGTTAATCAAATTTTTTTGTAAATCTATCCATTGGAGTATTGGTATCTCAAGTAATTTAGGGGTAGTTTTTGCTACTCTTTCAGTTTCAGCAGGGAGCCCTGTTGCTTCACCCACATATATAATTTTAGAATTTTCTACATATACAATTAAATCTCCTACTCGCAAATTATCAGTAATATCCTTGTTTTCTTCAAGTATATCCGCAAAGTCATCTTTAAAAAATCTTTCTTGTGAGTATGTATTAGGAGGTACTAAAGCAAATACATTTTTAAGTGGTATGTGCGATGTATTTTGTGAGCGTGAAGATTGATTAAGTAAATCATTCACGGATACAATGGCATCAGTAATGTGGCTATAAAATTGTTTCAATAACAAATCTATTTTACTTGGCAAGGGTAAATTATTTGTTATATCAGTTTTTTTCAACTTGTCGATTTCATTTATAAAAGTAAACATGTCCGTTGTTAAATCTTTATATATAAGTTCATCTGTTATATCGCTCAATCTTTTTAAAGTTCCTAGTATATAACGTCCTTTTTTTACGAATTCATTTTTCAAGTTTGAATTAGAGGGAGGTTCTGTTTTTGTTCCGTCAAGGTTAGTAACAACAACAGAACCCTCAGGTCTTTTAACTCCATTATAAAAATCTAGAAAGTTACGGTTTAATTCTCCAAGTTCATCATAAAGTTCTATTATTAAGTCTTTTTCTTCTTCGCTATATCCACTCATATTAAATCCTTTCTTAAATATATATTTTACTTGTATTTCACATATTAGGGCTAAAAAAGAGCAAGTCTCTTTTGCTCCCTCTTTTATAGCATAGGCATATTTTTATTACAATATATTGTTATTTTATAGTGCATATTTTTATTATAAATATCTTATTTTGTTAATAAATTATCTCATTTTACTCACGAATATCTTTTTTAAGCTTAAAAATACAGTTTTTACAACAAAATATAGTTTGTGCATATATTAAAAAGAAAATAGTAAATTTATTTATTACTTTTATCATAAAAATAAAAAATATTTAAAAAAAAGAAAGTTTATAAAAATAACGAAAAATAGTAAAAAAACTTAAAAAAAATAAGCCGAGAAAGGTCTTTTAGTTTGTAAAAAAACAGAAGAAAGTGTATAGTGCGTGCTTGCTTGATAGAGAGCATATTTACGCTTTATAAGTACTTTATTGTATAAAAAATACTCTTGTATGAGGATAATAGATGAAACTCGATCCAACAAAATTTGC
>CAMQUX010000222.1 GCA_947037905.1 uncultured Desulfovibrionaceae bacterium
TTAAAGGAGTAACAACCATTATTTAAACGAAAATCAAGACACAGCATGTAAAAAAACAAAAAAGTAATCTGTAAAAAAATAAAAGTATGAGCTATTCGAAAAAAACTTTCCCTATTTTTATATTTTTATCAATATGGCGTGCTAGGTATTTCTCGATTTTAACAGCAAGAGTATCTATAGTTATAGTACCTTTTTGCAGTGTTATTGCAATATTTAAGGTACTGCCAAGTACTGGCTCATATTTTTTATGAACAGCCACTTTCTTTATGGGCTTGTATTTTTGCAGAACATTTTCTATTTCTTTTTTAGCTATGCGTTTTTGTGAAAAGGTGAACCAGTTCTCGTTATCTGCGATGTAGAAATAACCATTATCATCTTTTTCTGCGCATTCATCTGAGAGATAGATATTATCCTGCCAGTATTTTTTGTAATAATTTTTATTATTATAAATTGCAGAAAATAGCCCTGGATATGGCTTTAGTAGGACAATTTGTTCTTTTCCTGAACTACTTGAGCAAGAGTTCGAGCTTTGCAGTCCTAAAGTTATACCTGGTAGGGGTTTAGCGACAGAACTTGGTTGTAGTAGCGAGATGGGTAGCGGACTGAGCGCTGGCGTTGCCATTTCTGCTTGTGCCCAAGTTTGTATGACTGGGCAAACTTTTGAACCTATATACTGATAATACCAGTTCCATAGGGTGGGGGAAATATTTGTTCCTTCAAGTGCGAGTATACGTAGTGTTGCAAGATCTGCTTTTTGTGGGAACTGTGAACCGTAACCCATGAGCTCTCGCAGTTGCTCTGCGTTTGTGGCGAAGATTGTTATACCGTATTTTTCTATAATTTTCCAGAATCTATCAGCTTGCGGATAACATGAATGCCCTTCATAGAGCATGAAAGTTGTGCCTGTGAGTATTGCGGCAAAAAAACTTCTGATGAAATCCATAGAATAAAAAGGCGAGCTATTCCAGAAAATATCAGTATTTTTCAGATCATAAATTTGCAAGAAAACTTTCTGCACACTAACCATAAACCCGCCGTGTGCGTGCATTATTCCGTAGAGATTCCCATCTTCATCTTTAGTTGGATAAAGTAGAAACGGATCGTTACTATCCATTACCTCTGTTGCGCACTGTTTTGATGCTTTGTGAATAAGCACGTTGTATTCCACATCCCATTCTTTTTGTACAAGCGGTATATTTGTGCGTTTTATGAGCAGGGTTGTTATTTGCAGATTGTTTTTTTCGAGAATCGTATCAATTTTTTGCTTAACGAGATGAATTTGTCCACCATTATAGAACCCATCGACAGTGACAAGTAGTTTTGGCTCAAATGCGATAATGTGTTTGAGTATGCTTGTGTCTGGCAATAGCGGGTCTATAGGACAAGCTATTGCACCTATTTTAATAGTTGCGAGCAGTAATATTACTGCCTCTATGAGTGATGGTAGCAGGAGCATTATAGAATCATTTTTTTTAATGCCGAGCAGGCGCAGTCCGTTTGCTGCCTTGTTCACTTCTCTGTGTAGCTCGTAGTATGAGAGTTTTTGTTCTTCGCCAGCTTCACCCTGCCAGATGAGCGCGAGTCTATTTTTTGAGCCAGTTAATAGATGCCTTTCTATGGCATTATAAGTGATGTTACACCTTGCGCCAGAGAACCATTTATAGAACGGGGCTTTTGAGTCATCTAAGACAGCGTCCCATTTTCTATACCAGCCAAGTTCTTCAGCGGCATTCTCCCAGTAGCTTAAGGGGTCTCTTTGAGCTTTTGCATAGAGTTCTTGTAGCTGTTTTGGGTTAATATTTGCGTCAATGAGCATTTGGGGTAACGCTCGGTAAACGCTTTCTTGAAAAGTATTTTGCATAATGATATCTCCGACTAAAAGCCTAAAACTTGTTTAAGAGCAGGAACACGTCGTCTGCCAATTGGTAGTTCAATGCGAGTTTTTCCTGCGGTGCGTAGTACAAAATTATTTCCAGCAAGGGGCGCAATTTCATTGACCATAGTTAAATTTACAAGATATTTGCGATGCGCTCTAAAAAAACCATAGGGGCTTAGGCGTTCTTCAAGAGCTTTTAATCTATAGGAGCTGAGGATTTTTTGCTGGGCTGTGTGAATGTATGAGTAATCTTCAAAGGCTTCTATGAAGATAATTTGCGTGTAGGGCACAAGAATTTTTCTTCCATCTTGTACAATAGGTAATTTTTCTTGTTCTATTTTTCTTTCTTCCTTAAAACTCCAAGCATTTTCAAGAGCAGTTAAGAAAGATTTTTCTTCTTCTTCTAACATTTTAAGATGCACGGTTTGCTCTTGAATATTTTCGTCAGGGCTGTGTGATTGCCAGATGTTTGGCTCGGGAACTTCGAGATAATGCGCTTTGAATTCTTGCAGACGTTTGATGGTTTTTGCAAATCGCTCTTCGTTTGGCTCCCAAACAAGATAATCAAGCACTCCATGCTCAAACGCTTCGTATGCAAGAGAGGAATCGCTCGCAACAAGTATAACTGCAGGGTTTTGGGGCATTGCTTGTAGGGACGATGCAAGACTTAACACGGTACTTTTGCTCTTAATCTGAGTATTGTTAAGCTCAGATTCATCAATATGAGATTCATCATGAGAATTATCAATATGAGAATTATTATGTTCAGAGCTATTATGCCCAGAAAAGCTATCATGTGC
>CAMQUX010000223.1 GCA_947037905.1 uncultured Desulfovibrionaceae bacterium
TCTTTGTTAATCGAGACTGAAAAGAACGTAAATCTTTTTCAAAAAACTTTTTAGCGTTCTCTTGTGGAGTCTTTTTTGTCTTGCTTGAAGAATTATCTCCATTTAAATATTCGTTCTTATACTCCTGATATAATTGTTCTTTTTTATCAAAAGAGAGCTTTGCACTTGCTAAGGATTTTAATTTACGAAAAGGCACAACACTCTTTTTACGTGCATCATCTTTTATACTCATAGGCAGTCTTTGTAGCGAAATATACTCAGACACTACACTGCGAGACTTGCCAACACGCTCACCTAGCTGCTCATCTGTATAGCTTGTACCCCATAGTTCTTTAAGTGATGTATACGCATCAGATATTTCCATAGGATTATAACTCTCACTGAGCAGGTTCGCTAAAAGAATATTCTCTGTTGTTGGGTTTTCTGTATAGATAGCTTTTATAGTTTCTAGACCTAAACTCATATGAGCGCGCCAGCGACGTTCTCCATCTACAATACGGTATAAGAGTCCATTTTCATCTTGAGTTATGCGTATGGGCTGTTGTAGTCCATTTTTTACTATAGATTCTTTTAACGCATCTAATCGGTCTTCAGAAAATTCTTTTCGTAGCTGCGTAGGATCAGGCTCAATACGGCTTAATGAAATTTCACGAACCTCAAAAGGGCTGAAAGATAAGTTTCTTATAGTAGTCATTATTTTCCCTTTGTTTTATTAGAAGCAAAGACCTTCTCGCTTCTTCACCTATAATACCATCTTGCACCGAAAATTCTTCAAGTAGTTTAACGCTTTTATCCATTGAAAATGCAGAAAGGCACAAAACAACTTTCCATACAATTAAATCATCATCTTTATGTTTACATAAACAATCTATTATTTTATCTGCAGTACTTTCTATAGCTAATTGATTGTTATAAAAGGCAATAAAACCAATAGCATCTAAGAGTTCGCTTATTTCCTTTGCAGTACAATTTTCTAATTTTTCTAGTAATAAGGGAAAAATTGAAACATGCATTTTACTAAGAGTGCGAGCGACAATATCTCGTGGAAGTGGGAAAGATTTCTTTTTGGAAACAGTTTTTGCTAATTTATTGTGCTGATTATTTCCAATCTTTCCGATATACTGAATCATTTCTTTTGCAGTATCTGCGTTTCCCTTTGATAGAACTGCACAGATAGCAATTTTTGTGTATAAACACTTCTCAAGAACAAGCTGTTCTAATAGTTTTTGTACTGCTACAGCTTCTACTGGGAAAATATTATAAGCGGCAGCGCTTCTGACACTTGCAGTTTCTGAGACGAGTAAATTATAAAGCTCTGTTTGTACTGTTCCTGCTAAATTTGCAATATCATGAGCATCTGCAAATCCTCTGTTTTTCAAGTCATCAGGAGTACTTTTCAATCTTTTTTTCATTTTACAAGATAACTATTAATTTACTTTATTATTTTTATTCATATCTATATTTACATATACTAGAATTATATACCATTTCAATTCTCATAATACTATCTCAAAAAAAGAGTAGTTTCATAAGTTTAAAGCCTTATGAAACTATCTCGTATGAAATATTATAAGGCTTTGAAAGTTAAACTATATCTTTTAAAAGAGTTTCTTTTATCTGATGAATATCTGCATCGGCATTAAGGGATATGTAACGGAAATTTCCTTCTTCTGCTAGATTTTTGAAGAAATATGCAGCTGCAAGAGTTCCTGTTTCTTCATCATAATAAATATTATGCCTTTTATCTATAGCGTCTTCATCTAAATCATCAGCTCGTGCTGATAGGGCACCATCACAGACTCGGCAAAAGTCACCTTTTGGCTTAATTGCATCTATAAATATATTATTTGGATGATTTGGGTTATTCACACAAAGACGTCTTCCCATTATTCTATCTTTTGCAATATCACGTGTTAGTTGTAATTCTATCACATAATTAATTTTTTCACCATCTGTGAGTAAATCTTCCCAGAGTTGTTTCGCCTGCTCGATATTACGTGGAAATCCATCTAAAAGCCAACCGTTCTTAGAAGCGTGTTTAAGCACATCTAAAACCATTGGGATAGTTACATTATCTGGCACAAGCTCTCCAGATTCTATGTATTTTTTAGCTTTTTTACCAAGCTCAGTGTTTCCACTTATATTCTTACGAAAAATAGCACCAGACTCAATATGGTCTAGCCCAAATTTTTCTTTTAATAGATCACCTTGTGTGCCTTTTCCGCTTCCATTAGGGCCAAAGATTAAAATATTCACAGACATCTCCTTTTTCGCAGTTACTAAAAAGTGAATTTTTTTTACAGTATGCTATTTTTTTACAAAGGAAAACAAGAAAAAGAAACTTTTTTTGTAAGAATTTTTACTACTTTTCCTGAGGAAAATTGAAATACTTTTCCAGTGTTCTTTTCTTTTATAGCATTAGCTAGTGCGTATACTTGTTCTTGACGAATTTCTGCACCAAATTTTTGTAAACTATTTTTTAATACTCGCATGAGCATACTTAAAGATAAATCGATCAAATGTTTTGTTTCTATTGCAAAACTGTCTTCTTTTTCATCAACTAACGGAATTTCTTCTAAAAAAATAGTAAGAGCTTTCGTATCTTCTTGAGCTAGTTGCCAAATTTTCTTAATGCTTCG
>CAMQUX010000224.1 GCA_947037905.1 uncultured Desulfovibrionaceae bacterium
TTATAGGCCCATATCTAACTTACCATTTTTAAGAAAAATCATTGAAAGTGATCCAACAATGGAAGTTGTAGGGGTTGCAGCAGATGGTTTAGCTGGGCTTAAAATGGTGCATGAACTAGACCCTGATGTAGTAACTTTAGATGTAGAAATGCCACGCCTAAATGGGCTTGAAGCCTTGCGCAGAATAATGATGGAAGCCCCACGCCCTTGTATAATGGTTAGCACGCTAACCGCGCAAGGTGCAGATGCGACTCTTAAAGCACTTGAAATAGGTGCAGTAGATTATATAGAAAAACCCTCTGCATCGCCTGTGGGTAACAATACAGAAGAACTCAGAACTGATTTGCTATCAAAGATAAAAATATTTTCAAAGAAAAAAATTCGTGCAATACGAAAAGATTTTACTGTGAAGCCTATTGATTTATCCGAAAGTATCCGAAAAAGAGAGAGTGGAAAGAAACTTCGAGATATTGTTATTATCGGCGTGTCAACAGGTGGACCTCCTGTTGTACAAAAAATACTTTCAGCATTACCGAAAGAACTTCCAGCATCTGTAATAATAGCACAACATATGCCAGGAACTTTTACTGGTCCTTTTGCAAGTCGTTTGAATAATATATCCGAAATGGAAGTAAAAGAAGTGAGTACTGGTGATGTGCTTGAGCATGGGCATGTTTATATAGCACAAGGCGGCAAGCATCTTGTCTTTGAAAAAAGGATAGGGAAAATAATACTTGCAGTGAAGGAACCATCAATAGATCCTTCAGCTCTTTATAAACCATCAGTAGGTATTCTTATGAATTCTGCTAGTGAATATGCAAAACGAGTAGTTGCTGTAATGCTTACAGGAATGGGCTCTGATGGATCAGATGGCTATGCAACTCTTAAATCTTTAGGAGCAAGAACTATTGCTCAAGATGCAGAAACATGTGTTGTGTACGGAATGCCGAAAGCTGTTATTGATAACGGGGATGCGGACGAAATTTTACCAGTAGATGAAATAGCAAAAGCAATAATACGAAATATAGGACTATAATTGATTTTATTTTGAGAATCAGTTTTATATGGCATATTTTTTGCATAATATTTTTTATCTTTCAGTTAAAGAGCATTTTGTAAAAGAACATATAAAAATGAGGTAACATTATGGATCAAGACTACCTTGATTCTGAAATTATAGCAGATTTCTTAGTGGAGGCTCGTGAACACTTAGAAAGCATCGAACCTAATCTGCTTATATTAGAGAATTCACCAAAAGACTTACAAGTACTTAATGAAGTATTTCGTTCTATGCACTCTTTAAAAGGTGCGTCTGGTTTTTTAAATCTTCAAAAAATGAATGGATTAGCTCATAAGGCAGAAAATGCTTTAGATGAGTTGCGTCAAGATAAACTATCTTTTACAGCAGAGCTTGCAGATGTTATTCTTTCTGCGACTGATGCTTTGCGTCTTATGCTTGATAATTTAGAAAATGAGGGTGGCGAGGGTGATGTTCCAACTGATGCTATTGCTGCTCGTATAGATGCTATTGTTGCAGGAAAAACAGCTGAAGTGGCACAAGCGCCTAAAGCTGCAGAACCAGTTGCAAAAGAAACAACTCCAGTTGCAGATATTTCAAATACTCAAACAAATCAAGGGCTAGTTGCTACATCATGTAAAACAACAGAGCTGCACGAGATAGAAAATTTTTGTGAGTCTTTGAGCGTTATATTATATCAATTACAAGAAGAATATGCAGATGATCCTTTTCTTAAAGTTCTTGCAAATTTTGTAGAGCAGAGTGACAAGGGAACTGATGCGATAACTATTGATATTTTATTAGACGTTGCTTATTTTGGGGAATCTTTTATATGTAAAATATTAAGTAACGAATACGCACTTAATATGCCAAGTATAATTGCTGTGAAAGATTTTTTGACAGGCGTTTTAGAAAGAATTAATCAGCTAACTCAGAGTGATAGCGATATAATAACAATGTTCACTAAAAACATACAGATGGAATCATCAGGTATGGTAGAAGCGAACTGTTTGGGGGAAGATGAAGATCTAAATGTATTTAGAGACAGTATGGCGGAAAATTTTTCCAAAATTGAAAACTGCTTTAATTCATTAAATTTTGGAGTAGAATCAGAAATAATTGCAAAAAGTATTGTACCTTGCTTAAAGACAATTGAAAACTCTACTGACTACATGGGCTTTAAAGATATATGTGTCACCACAAAGCGAATAATAGAGCTTATTGAGCAAGGTATTGAAAAAAGTATTGATTTTGATATGATGATTAATTTATTGCAGCAAGAATGCTCAATAGTAGAAGAGGATATTGAAAAGGAACTTTCTAAATTAGGTACAGCAAATCCTTCCTCTGTTGTTTCTTCTGCAAAAGATGAAACAGGAAAAAGAATAGATTTAACACTTGCGGCACAGATAAAAGTATTAGAAGAACAAATAGAAAAAGCGCTACAAGAAACTTCAGCGCTTAATTCTGATGATCCTCTTTTTTCTAAAAATAACACAGCTACAGAAGTAAATCAGCCTGAGGTAAATCAGCCTGAGGTAAGTCCTGCAGCAGTGGTTGAAACTGAGGATGAATCAAAGAAAGTTCCAGC
>CAMQUX010000225.1 GCA_947037905.1 uncultured Desulfovibrionaceae bacterium
CAGGCGCATCAGAAGTTAATCAGCTAAACAGAATCAAACTTATGATATCTGTTGCATATTCAAATATGAAAAAACAAAATAAAGAAAGTTAATCGTAATTACTAAAATAAAAAAGCTATCATAATCACTTTTTAGAGTATTTATGATAGCTTTTTTGTTGCCTAAATATTTTAGATACATAACATTCTTGGTTTATGCTAATTACTCATTTACCATTCTCCAGTTTCGCTGTTTGCATTTTGGACAAGCATGTCTTTCTGAAAACCATTTTGTGATTTTATTTGAAAAGAAAAGAATACCAACTCCTCCAGCCGCTATTGCTGCACAAATAGCAAACGCGAAACCAGTTCCTGCAAACAAATATGCTGTCCAAGCCTTCCAACCCACTCCTACAAAAGCAACACCTATAATCTTTATAAAAAATGCCTTATTAACTTCTTGTCTATGCCCACAATCTTTACATTCTAGATATATCATTATCGACCTCTAATATAATTTTATTTCACCCAAACACTAAATGTAAAAATTCAGCTAATACATATTTGCAGGACGAAGAGCACTCACACAAGCTATTGCTTTTATACCTTTTTTCTCGCCTGTAAAACCTAATTTTTCTTCTGTTGTTGCTTTTAAATTAACACACGCTTCATCAATTTCTAAAAGACGAGCAATACTTTTTGCTATAAGTTTTTTATGCGGTCCAATTTTAGGTGTTTGCATAACGACCGTTAAATCCACATGAATTATTTCTCTTTTCTTCTTTTTAGCAAGTATCAACACTTCCTTAACTAAAATACTGCTCGCTATATTATCAAATTCTTCTTTGTTATCAGGAAAATGCTCGCCAATATCGCCACCATTAAAAGTGCCTAAAATAGCATCTGCTAAAGCGTGCAAAAGTACATCGCCATCAGAATGAGCCTCTATTGTTGGTGCTTTTGGAATGACTACTCCACCTAGTACCATTTGGCGAGTCCCGCCAAAGCGGTGCACATCATAACCAAAACCTGTAACTGTTACTTTTGCTTCTTGCATACTTTCCACATCGCTCGCATAGGTTATTTTTTTATTTTTCTCTAGTCCTAAAAAAGTGTCCACTTTTGCAATATATTCTACTGCAGCAGCATCATCTGTCACGGCTATATTATTCTCTTTTATATATGTATGGGCTTCTAAAATAATATTTTTCTTAAATATTTGAGGAGTTTGCACAGTCACAAGACTCTCTCTTTCTAATGTTGAAAGCACCAATCCATTTTCATCTATTTTTTTAACCGTATCTGTTATAGGGCGTATTGGGATAAGTGCCTTGCAGTTGTTTTCTTCAAAATACTCTATCATATTTGCACACAATTCTTCATCTATAAATGGTCGTGCACTATCATGAATACAGACTAGCTCGCAAGTTTCTGGCAGAGCTAAAAGCCCTTGCATTACAGAATCTTGCCTTTGTGCGCCACCTGCTACTATTTTATAAGAAAAAGTACACCCTTCTTGCTCGTGCAAACTTGCTATTTCTTCTTTCTGCTTTTCTTTTTCTTCTTCAGAAAAAACAAATAGTATGCCTGTAATTTTTTTGCTGAGAGCAAAAGCCTTCACTGAATGCCAAAAAAGTGGGCGATTTTTCCAGACTAAAAACTGCTTTGTTGTCTTTTGTTTGTCCGATTTAAAACGATCCCCTTGCCCTGCTGCAAGAAGTATCAGCCATGTTTCTTTTGTTGCTATCATGATTATATCTTTTAGTTTAGTGTGATTAGATCTTTATTTTTTTTTAGTCTCATACATTTTCTATGTTTATAGAACATATTTAGATTTGGATACACATATCTTTTGTACTTATTGTGATTATATTTTTATATTTGTATAAATATATCTTTTACTCAGCAATAGTAAAATTCATCTATCAGTTATTTATAGCTTTTATGTTTAAACAAA
Organism: uncultured Desulfovibrionaceae bacterium; assembly: GCA_947037905.1. GTDB lineage: Bacteria > Desulfobacterota > Desulfovibrionia > Desulfovibrionales > Desulfovibrionaceae > CAMQUX01. The sequence continues at coordinate 1,936 of CAMQUX010000225.1, forward strand.
TACACAATTATAAAGTTTTTGATAGGCTTTGAATTTTTTATTATAGTAGACCTTTATACTTTATAAAAATCTATTTTTTATAACTAGGAGTTAATTAGAAAATTTATAAATTAAAATACTCTTGTGCGTCCAAAAAACTACGATTTTAATCATAAATTTTCAATACACACTTAAAAAAAATTCTTATATACATACAAAAAAAGGGAAACATATTTCCCTTTTCCAAGTATTATAATAAGGAGTAAGCCGATAAGCCGGGTTTTGTTCTTCTTAAAAGAAGTGGTCATCATTTATCTAGCACGTTTGTTACCAAACGCATCAAGCAACCTACCCGAGGAGTTATTTGGCGGGCCAGCCCCCCTCCTATTTGGTCTTGCTCTAAACGGGGTTTACCTAGCTAACTATGTCACCATAATTACTGGTAGGCTCTTACCCTACCTTTTCACCCTTACTAAATAGCCAAGGCTATTAGCGGTTATTTTCTGTGGCACTTTCCAAGGATCACTCCTTCTGGGTGTTATCCAGCGCTTTGCCCTGTAGAGCCCGGACTTTCCTCTCCAGCTATTACTAACTGCAGCGATAACCTAGCCTACTCCTAAATTTATAAATTTGTAACAGCACATATATCAGATAAATCTCTTCACCTAAAATATATGTGCTGTTACT
>CAMQUX010000226.1 GCA_947037905.1 uncultured Desulfovibrionaceae bacterium
CTGGCATTGTACCTAAATACGTACTACCATCTGTTATATCATAATTAGTTCCATTATTAAGCATGAACGTAAATTTTATTTTTGGAATAAGAATTAAATCTGTTCCGATATAAATTTCTTTCCCTGTTGATATACCTGCACCAAATGCATATTGAGCAAAATCTAAAGATAAGACATCAAATGTTGGGGTTAGCACATCAAAACTATTATCATAACGATTTATCTTTGCTATCAAATCAACAAAATATCCCTCTTTATGCAAATAGGAAGAATATAAACCTATAGTAAACGACTGCATACCTCCAGTTGTTCCACCGGTTAAGTCATGCGAACTGGTTCCGTAGCCTGCTGTTACCCCTACTGTAATATCCCCTTGTATTGGAATTACTGGTAAATTGATATCGTAACCAGCCATAAAACCAAATACATCCTTTTTAAAAGGATCTATTTCATATCCATCTTGCAGTTCTGAAGTTATTGTTTCGCTTCTTTGAAAAGCTCGTATCCATATTACACCAACACGATCTATTGATCTGTCTCGAAGATGTGCAAAAACAGTATCCGCTTCTGCTGTCCAAAATGTTGGCGTTGGAACTGAATATATTGCATATTTTACTGCGTCTGCTAAAAATATCTTACTTGTATTATCCCCACCTGGAAGACCTAATGCCATTATTGAATAAATTCCTGTAGTAGGATCTAGCTTTAATTCAATAGGTATTATTTGAGTTCCTACCTGTGCTGAATGCGCAACACCCACTGTTCCGCCAAAATCATGCATAGCATTACCTAAAGTGAATGTATCTTTTCCGGTACTACCTAATATATTATCACTCAGAATTAACTCTTCAGATCTTATTGCTACTGAACTTGCACTACCATCTAATGTTATCATTACAGTATGATTATCTGCAAAGTCACCACTAGTTGCTTTAGCTATTTGATTTCCATCTAGAAAATCTGCCCGCATATGCATTCTAAATACACCAGCCCCATCTATACCCGCAGATGAGTTTACAGTCAAAGTACTGTACTCTCCAGAGTAACTTTCCATAGTTACTCCACCTTGATTTGCTAGACTATTAAAAGTCAAGACTCCAATAATATTTAATCCAACAGGTTTCCAAACCGCTTGGTTGCTTATTTTTAAAAGATTACCGTTATTCCTATCGTGTATATTACCTATTAACGTTCCAACTGTTAAATTAAGTGTATTATCTATAGCTTTACTGGAAAATACTATATCCATTAAATATGTAGCATTGTCGCTAAAATTAAGAGTATCACCTGTTACTATATTCTCGCCATTATCAAAGGATATAGTTCTTAGGTTAAACCCGCTAGGTTTATTTAAATTAATTAGATGTGCTTGACCATGCCTGTTGCTTGCGGATATGGTGAAAGTTGTGCCAGAATAGCTACCATTCAGTTCATTTGCGGCATAGGCTAAAGAGCTATATAATGTGCCTAAAAGCACTATAGAGGAGATAAGTATTTTCATAATTTTTTTTTCATCTGGGAAGTAATATCTCTTAGATTAATCATATTGATACATCTAATTAGATAGTCGTTATTAAAATATATGGCTAACATATATGAATAATTATATTTAAACAAGTTTTTTTTTATAACGTCCTCAATTTTTTAATAAAAAATATACATTTAAACCGAAAAAAATATTATAAGGATATTAGTAGCTATTAGCAGTATTAACAGACAAATTAAGCCCTATTGCTCTTAAAAAATAAACTTATATTTTACTAAAATGCTAAGCCTGCTTTTATACTAAACATATTCTTTGTTTTAGTTGTACAAATTATCTTTTCTTATGACACATTTTAAATATATAATTCCATAAAATAAAAAGGGCACTTACCTAAATAAGAGCCCTTTTTATTTGCATATTTTAATATACTAGCTAGCGATTAAAACTATATTTATACCTTAGATATTCATATTTATACTTCATACTTCATACTTCTATGGTAGTTAAAAAATCTATTTTAAACAGTATCAAAAAGTATCTATTTAACTTTTTCTTTTTCTTTTGTTTCAACTTTTATTTCTGAAGCAGTGTCTGTGGAAATATGCCCTGCACCTTCTAAAAATTTCTCACGACATTCATATGAGCAAAAATAATAAATATGCTCACCGTCTCGTACTCGGATATCTGTGTCTGTAGAAACATATACGCCACATGCAGGATCTTTAACCAGTTCGCCACTAGTTTGACGCTCTTTTTGTTCTCCTACCTTTTCTTGAGATTTTTTATTTTTATCTCCTATGAACAATTTATAGAGAACAAATGCAGCTATTGCAAATATTAAGACTTTCCAAATCATTGTTTTATCCTTTTTGATAAATTATATTAGTAACTAGTTTGTAGTTTATATTTTCTAATAAAGATGCAATCTGCTCACCTGTTGGTAAAATACCATCTTCTAAACAATCAGCTAATGGCAACAGCACAAACGCCCGTTCTTTATATGCTCTGTGTGGAATTTCTAAATTTTCTGTTCTTATTTTTTCGTTGCCAAAAAATATTATAGATCGGAAGAGCACACGTCTGAACTCCAGTCACTCCGGAGAAT
>CAMQUX010000227.1 GCA_947037905.1 uncultured Desulfovibrionaceae bacterium
TTTTGTTCTTTGTTGGTGCGATATTAACATTAGCGGTGTTTAGCTCTGCTGTTATTCTTTTACGAAAAACAGCTAAAAAAATGGAGATGAGTAATGATTAAATATATGACAAAATATAGCGCAGAGGATCTTCTACAGCAACTACGCGAAAAAGAACTCATTACGGTAGACAAAAAAGAGCAACTTTCTAAAACAGTCATTAGTACACAATTAGAAGAAGAGCTACCGCTCTATTTACGATTTTTACTTGCAATAGGAGCCTCTATCGCCTCGGTGCTTTTGGTTAGTTTTTTAGGAATTTCTGGTCTTATTCATGAGAGTGTAGCAAGTCTTATTATATGGGGATTAATTTTTACCACAGGAGCTATTTGCTTGCATGTATTTTCTTATAGAGAAAATGACAGTCCTGTTATAAATAGTTTGATACTGCAATTTTCTTTTACATTTATTTCAATTGGTAAGATATTTTTTGTTGTTGGTACAGTAATATTATTAGAATCTAGCTGGGGAATATCACTTGCTTTATTATTAGTTACTATTGCGACGTATCCTATATATAGAATGTCGATTGATCGATTTTTATCAACATTTATTTTATTATGCTCTATTTTAGTAAATACCCTACAGACCCTATTTACTGTGGATCTGATATATCTTTTACTAAACAGTTTATTCTTAGTACAATTTTTTGCTTCTGCTCTATTTCTAACGTGTCATAAAATAAGGCGTGAATATATACCACTTGGATATGCATTTGTTTTTTCATTATGCGTAAATGTGCTTTGTCTTTCTTTTTTTATGATTATGATGCAGGGCGAAGATCTAGATATAAATATTATGTTCATTAATATACCTTTAAGCATGAGCTTAGCACTTGGACTCATTGGCATATTTATTTGGGTTTCTGGCGGGATAAAAAAAATAAAATACAGCACCTTAATATTTGTATCAGTACTTGCTATACTACTCGGCTTAATTTCAGCACCAGGCATATTGTTAGCTATAAGCCTAATTGTACTTGGATACCTTAAACATGAGAACGTTTTGCGTGTTTTAGGACTTTTAATTTTACCGGTATTTTTAATTCTCTATTATTATAATCTTGATGTTTCGTTGATGCAAAAATCACTCATCCTTATGGGCAGTGGGCTTGTGCTTTTACTTGGCAGATTATATCTTAAACATAAACAATGGGATAAAGGTATAAGTTATGCGTAAAGTCACAATGCTTGTATTATTAGTACTGATTTTAGTCGTTTTGAACTACAGTATTTACGAAAAAGAACAAATTAAAAAGCATGGTAGCATAGTACTTCTTAGGCTCGAGCCAGTTGACCCACGCTCTTTAATGCAAGGCGATTATATGCAACTACGCTATGCTATAGAGCAAGATATTGCTAAAAATATAACTAATGATATGATGAAAGATGCACCGAGTAGTGAAACTAAAGAGAGTGTAAATGATACGAACGAAAGCTATATAGTAATTCGTGTTGATGAAAATAATGTTGCGCAGTTTGTTCGTTTCCATGACGGGGAGGGACTGTTAATGGATGAAAAGTTATTAAAATTTAATATGCGAGGTAGCTCCGCTCGTATTTCCCCAGATAGTTTTTTGTTTCAGGAAGGGCATGCAAAGTATTATGATAATGCGGAATATGGTATATTCAAATTTGATGAATCGGGTAAGTATATTTTGCTAGGTTTAGCTGATGAAAATCGAAATGCAATTAATCCGTAAAGTTGCGGTGTGTGTGGGTTGGTTGTTGAAAGGAATTTATTTAAAGAGAATCATTGTTGGTTATACTTTACATTTCCCTTTTTATGCTAAGCTTTGTTTGAGAGGTGTTTTCTTATAAGGTCTTGAATATATCCAATATTAGAATCGTCAGTTATTTGAATTTGGCAGTCTCCAACACCATGATGCCCGATGTTCGTTACATCTTTCACTATATTATTAGGGTCGGTAATATTACTATATTTTTCATTCAACCATAGAACGAGTGAATTTTTATAAATTTTTACAGAAACTAGCGGGCTACGATTTTTATAAAAGCCAATATAAAGCTTTGTTGCTTTGACTTGTATTTCCTCGTTTTCGTTTAAGATAAATTCTTTAAGTGTAGCATATAATTCTTGAATATCATCACTGCTGATGCTGACCAAATCGTCTTCAGAATATATTTTTATTTCCTTCATAATTTTTTCATTTTGACTTGACTGAATTGGTGCAACTTCGACGATTTTAGCTGCGGTATTTACCGCAGTCACTTGCTCAAAAGAAAGTGTCTCGTTTTTGAATTTTTTTATCTTCCATAATTCTATAGGTAAATCTTTAAAATTAATTGCTCCCATTTGATACTGCGTAAAATGAGGACTCACGAAAATAACTTTAGATTGTGCCCAGTTAATATCACTTACACTATGCACATGGCCTACTTTTTTACTATATTCTAGCACAAAATCAGCCTTATGCTCGAGCATAACAGAAAGGTAAGAGTATCCTTGGTCAATGACGCTACTAATCTTTTTATTTTTATATTCTATAATGACAAACGCTTTTGCTTCTTTATCGTAAG
>CAMQUX010000228.1 GCA_947037905.1 uncultured Desulfovibrionaceae bacterium
ATTGCAGCTGCAATCATTCCTGGTATTGCTACAATAAGTCCACTTTGAGTGGTTAAAAGTGCCTCTGAAATTCCAGCTGAGAGATTTTTTATTTGAACACTATTATGGGTAGATAGTACTGTAAAGGTTTCAATTATTCCTGTAACTGTTCCAAGTAAACCAAGAAGAGGGCTTATTGCTGCTAGAATATAAATAGTGCGGATACTTTTCTGCTGTTTGTCCATTTTTTGAATTAAGAGAGAATCAATTACTTGTATATTGATTGTATCTTCTAAAGTTCTTCTTTTAAGATAGTCTCGTTTGAGCTCTTTTTTCCATTTTTCAATAGTATTTGTTCTTTTAATAAAAGGTGCTGAAATATGAAAAGAATACAGTTCTAAAATTTTCTCAACAATTAACCACCAGAGAGAAAAACAGAGTATGACAATAGGATAAAGAAGAAATCCTCCTGTTGTAAAAAAAATTATAATTGGTGAAAACATATATAAAGTGCTCTTTTTATAAAATAAAAGATTAATTATCTGTTTTTGTTAATACAATAATAAAAGATTAATTGTCTATTTTTGTTAATCGGTAATAATGAAAAACTAGTTATCAATTTTTGTTAATACCGCAATAAGACTTGTTCCTTTTTCCTCTATATTAATGGTAATAGATTCTACTGTTTTTTCTAAAAAATGGTGCATTAAACTAAGTGGTATGGCAACCATAAGTCCTAATTTTGTTGTAATAAGTGCCTCAGAAATTCCTTCCGATAAACTTTTAACATCAGCTGTGCCAATAAGAGTAATAACTTCAAAGGTGTTTATCATGCCCGTAACAGTTCCTAAAAGCCCAAGTAGCGGTGCAACTATTGCGAATACGTGAATTGTTGGAAGACGAGTTTCAAGGGCTGGTAGCTCTTTTAAAATAGCCTCGTGCAGGCACATTTCTTTGCTGCCGAGACTTTTTCCTGAATGTTTTAAAATATGTACATAAACTCGCTGTAATGGGGACGATTTTTCTTTTTGTAAATTATCAAGAACAGTATCTTTTTCGCCACGAAGAAGACTTTTAAGAGTATTTTTAACGTTAAATTCAGGGATGCGTCTAATTTGATATAAAGAAACAAAGCGCTCAATGGAAAAAATAAGCCCAATAAACCCACAAAGTAGAATAGGCCAGAGCAAGAAACCACCAGCATCTAGTGTTTTTTCAATATATCCTTTAGTAGAAAAGTACGTAAAAACTTCACCGTTTGAGAAATCCATGGGTAGTAGAGAGTCTGAGCTGTTTTTTAATTTTTTTGCAAGTCCTTTGTACTCACCTTCAACTAAGAGAGGATAGGGAGAGTTGTTTGTTTGTAAAAAATATTTATGCTCATTTTTTCTTGCATAGAGTCCAAGAGACCCTAGTCGTGTGAGCTCTCCCTTTTCTAAAGTGCCTTCACTATTTTGCCAAGTGCCTAAAAAGTTTTGAACCTGTCCACTTGCGACTAATTCTTTAAAGAGAGCATTTGATAATAGTTCCGTATCCTCAAAAGATGGGAGATGTTTTTTTGCTAAAATATCTTCTGTAATCCTTAAATGTTCTGTATAAAATGGAGAATAACTTTCTTGCAGATATTTTAAAAAACTATGAGTTGTAGTGCGAATAGTTGCATTTAAAAGGTCAATTTCGCTCTGTTTTTTAGCAAGAATTTTAGCAAAAGCTTGTTCTTTTTCAGAAAGAATCTGAAATTCTTTTTCTAAAATTTCAAAAGTAGCTTTTTTTTCCTTTGTTTCTTTTTTTAATTTTATGAGAAGTTCTTCTAAGTTTTCTTTTTCATCTGCAATAATATGCTTAGTATTTTTTGCGTCTTGAGCTATATTTTCTTCAAATAAAACTGCTTTTTGTTCTACACCTTGCCAAGTAGTTTCTTTTTCCTGTTCAGTTACATTTTTACTTGTTTGTGCAAAACTTGAGGGTGTTAAAAAATAACTCACAATTAATAGGAACACTATAAATAAAGTTGCAAGAGGAATATTCTTTTTTTGAAAGAAAGATACTATTTTCATCATTATATTCCTTTCTCTTTAGTCAGAGCATTATTTGTAGGAATAAAAGGTATTAAATAATACTGTTTATTTTCAATCATTGAAAGAAGCTCAATGAGCTGTTTTTTTGCATCAGAATCAATACTTGTGAATGTATTGTTTCCAGCAAAAGTGCCAGCTTTCTTTTTATCTTTTGTAATTGCATAAAGACCAAGTCTGCCTGCACGAACTATTGTAGCTTGTGTTTGTTTGCCATCTAAAATAACAACAGCTTCATTATAATCTGCAGTGCGTGCGTAATCGAGCTCTATTTGTAGTGCATCAAAAAAACGCCGTAGTTTCTCGCTCGGTATAAGTTTATGATTAGCAATAGTTTTTTCGAGCGTTTCTATGCGAAAATTTCGCTCGGTGGTATGAAAAGGCAGGTCGGTTGTTACAAAATTTTTAAGATTTTTTGTGACAGTGAATATAAAAGGTTCAAGTTTTGTTTGTAAAACTGCTAAATTTTGAATAATTGTTTTTTGTTCTTCTATATCATCTCGAAGCTTTTGATTGTATGCTG
>CAMQUX010000229.1 GCA_947037905.1 uncultured Desulfovibrionaceae bacterium
GAGATTCTCCGGAGTGACTGGAGTTCAGACGTGTGCTCTTCCGATCTCTTGTGAATCAAGATTTGTTCAAGTCAATTTTTGATCCAATGACAGAGTTTGTTATTTTTAAAATGAAATGGCTGGTAGAATGGTTTGCACTAATAGTTTTTTGTTTTGCTCTTTATATAGCTTTTTCAAAATACGGTAATATTAAAATAGGCAAAGATACAGACACTCCAGAATTTTCAACTTTTTCATGGGCGTCCATGTGTATATGTTCAGGAGTAGGTTTTGGGGCATTGCTTTGGTTTTCTTCAGAAGGTCTTTTTCATCTTTTTGAGTCCTCCCATGTAATAAATGCTGGGAATGCAGGAAAAGCAGCAGGAGTACCGCTTGCCATTGCAAGTGGTTATATGAACTGGGGAATTTTTGGTTGGGCTATATATGCTCTTTGCGGCATTGCGGTAGCATTGCCAGCGTATAGATTAGACCGTCCATTTAACTTAGCAGGTGGACTTTATGGCATATTAGGTGACAGAGCGTACACAAGTATTTGGGGAAAAGGCGCAGATTTAGTTGGAGCGGTTGGCTCAGCAGGAGGTCCTGCTGCAGGTCTTGGAGTTGGTCTTTTATTATTAACTTCTGGCATCACTGCTATGACAGGCTATACTATTGGTCTTTATGGTCAAATGGGTCTTGTTGTATTTTTCTGCCTTGCATATACGTTTTCTGCCTATATTGGTATCGAGAAAGGTATGAAACGTTTAAGCGAGCTAGCAATTTTATCTGTATTTTTACTGGTTTGTTACGTTTTTATTGCAGGTCCCACATTATATATTGCTAATACAATTACAGAATCTTTTGGAGAGTATCTTAGTAATTTTATGAGTTTTAACTTCTTTACTGATGCGGGTAATTTCGTAACACAAAAAGATGGAACAGCAGTTCCTGAAGCACGAAGCTGGCAGAGCTGGTGGTATACCTTTTATATAGTATGGTGGGTTGCGCATGCACCATTTACAGGTGGTTTCTTTGCCCGTATTTCACGTGGTAGAACCTTACGTCAGTTTATTTTAGGTGTTGTGTGTTTTCCTACATTGTTAGTTATTGTTGTTATGGGAGTTTTATCTTCAGCTGCTTGTTACTTACAAGTAACTGGAGAGGTGGATATGTATGGTGCTTTAGTAAAAGAAACAGGAAGTTCTATTTACAATATATTATTATCCTATCCTTTTCCTAAACTCAGCATAGCAGTTGCAATTTTTTGTGTGGTTATTTTTGGTGTTACAACCTTTGATTCTGCTACATATTTTGTTTCTGTACAGGCCTCTTGTGGTAATATTAATCCTAAACCAGCAATGAAGTTGATGTGGGGAATTTTACTTGGCTCTGTGGCACTTATTTTTTTAACAATAGGCAACTTTAATGGCTTAAAGGGACTAGGAGTTCTTGCGGGGGTACCATTTTTCTTTTACCTCATAGCATATATGGTCTCGGTACTGCGGATGTGTCGCATGATAGATGATAAAAAACTATAGACGTTTTCAAAATAGTATTGAGAATTCGCCTATGTAAATACAAGATAATATAATGGAATTTTAATTTTTTAAAAGGAGACGGTTATGAAAATTATTGAAGATTTTTGTTACTCAGGCCAAGAAGAGCGTGTCGAATTAGTAAAAAAAGGTCAAGAAAATCCAGTACTACAGACACGAGCACATGCTCGCCCAGTAGGTGTTTTAAATAAATTCATGTCATCAGTTCCAAGTGTAGACATACAACGTGCATATTATTTTACAGAATCCATGAAAGAAACTGAAGGTCAGGCATTAATTCTTCGTTATGCAAAAGCCATGAAGCATATTGTGGAAAATATCACCATTTATATAGATGAAGGACAACTTATAGCAGGAGCTGCAGGTGGACCTGATCGTTATGGTATATTATACCCAGAAGTAGATGGCGCATTTTATGAAGATGTGTTTGGTAATACGGATTTAAGTGCAGAAAATAGAGACGCACCATTTAACATTAGTGAAAAAGATTCAGAAGTAGTTCGTAACGTAATAGGTGAATACTGGAGAGGAAAAACATATGTTGAAAACTATGCAAAACAACTTCCAGAAGAAACTCGTAAATTAACATATAAATCAGAAGATGATTTACAAACACGCTTTCTTATTTCAGAAACAGCCTCATGGCAATCATCATTACAATGGACGTTAGATTATGGCAAAGTGCTCACATACGGAATGAAAAATATTCGCAAGCAAGCACAAGAAGGTCTAGCAAATTTAGACTCATTTAACCCTGAAGATATTTCTCGCAAGAAACCATTCTACGAAGCGGTGATAATGACTTGTGATGCGTTAGCGTTATGGGCAAATCGTCATGCAGCAATGGCAGAAGAACTTGCAGCGAAAGAATCAGATAGCAAAAGAAAAGAAGAGCTTTTAGAAATGGCAAGAATTTGTCGCCATGTGCCAGAAAATCCTGCTCGTACTTTTTGGGAAGCAGTTCAAGCACAGTGGTTCTTGCAGTGTTATTCACGCTTAGAGGCAAAAACAGCAACAATCATTTCAAACGGCAGAATGGAT
>CAMQUX010000230.1 GCA_947037905.1 uncultured Desulfovibrionaceae bacterium
CTTGTAATCGAAATATTTCTGTTTGCAAATCTTTTAGCTTAACAGCAAAAGATATAAGCTGAGTTTCTTGATTTTGAATAGTATCTTGAGATTTAAGAAGCCCACGTTTAAGAGATGCTACACTATATCTTTCTTGTAGTAGAGTAAGAGAAAAAGTTGCGATAACAACGCAAAAAAGAATTGGGAAAAGCAATAACCAGCCACGCATAGTAATATGTCTACTAGTAGCTTTATTATTCTGAAAAATGACAATATGAAATTTTTTAAAAAACATTAAGAACCTTCTTTGAAAATGTTATCAGCAAAAGGAATAGTGCAAAATAAAACGCTTGTCAAGTTTTTTTGGCAGGGTTAAATTTTGGTGAGTAGTATGATTGTTTGTTTCCGGTAGGATATCTTTCTTTTTATATTATGTAAAGTTTTTTATTTTTTTAAAAGCTATTATTTTTTATACTTTTTGATGTTTTTTTATTGCAATTTATTTGCATGTTTTTGAGCTCTCATAATTGTTTTTTCCGCTTTTGCGAGCTCTTCAAGCTGGAACCTTTTGATAGATGCAAAAACATTTGCTTTAAATTTTTTATTTTCCTTAAAACGGTCTTCAAGCCAGTCATGGGTACGGGAGCGAGCAGTATTTGAGCCTGATGGGCAATCGTTTTGCCAAACTGGTAATTCCCACTGTTTTGCAGCTTTTATTACAGTGCTTTTTTCCAAAAAAAGTGTGGGGCGAATCAGGTCTAAGGTGTTATTGAAGAAGCTTTCTTTTGGCGTCATGCCGTAAACTCTTCCTGCTTGGAACATGTTCATAAAAAAAGTTGTTGCGAGATCATCTGCGTTATGTCCAAGCGCAAGGGATGTGAGTTTGTACTGTCTGCATATATCAAATAAGCGTTTTCGTCTGAGCATGCTACAAAAGAAGCAGGGTGATTTTGTTCTGTTCTCGTCAGAATGTCCACGCAGACCATAGTCGGTGGTTTCAATGTGCGATGCAACGCCGTTTTCTTTGCACCACTCAACAAGTGGACTGTGGTTTGTGGTGTCAAATCCAGGATTGAGATGTATCACCATAAGTTCCACAGGGAAGGGCATGATAGCTTTTCGGATGGTGAGCACTTTTAACATAACCCAGCTGTCAACGCCACCAGATGCAGCGATGCCAATACGTGCATTTGCAGGCACCATATCGATTTCTTGCATGAGTTTTCCTGTGAGCGCTACGCACATTTTTTGCGCATAGGTGAGTTTTTTCTTTTGTGACATATATAATCCTTATTTTTTTTATATCTATACTGATTTTATTTTTTTTGTAAAGTAAGAAAAAAGAGGGTGAATTTGCTGTTATTTCCTTGACAGAGTGCTTGATTTACTCGTATAGTGATACGTTAAAAACTTAGTGCAGTTGTTGCTAGGCTTTTGTTTGTATCTTGTTTTAGGTCTTGGGTTTATACCTTAGATTTGCACCTTGAGTTTATTTTACCTTGCTAATACTATTATAAGGTAAGTATGTAAAAACTCGATATATTAAATATTGATATTTTTTTGTATTTTGCTTGAAATTACACTACAGCTAGATCTTAACACATTTTTGTGTTGATTACTATAAAAAGGAGCTACACATGGCAAGAGTTACTGTTGAAGATTGTCTTAAAAAGGTTAATAATCGTTTTCTTATTGTGCAAATGGCAATTAGTCGAGTAAAACAATACAGAGAAGGTGATGAGCCTCTTATTACTACAACAAATAAAGAATGTGTCACAGCTCTACGTGAAATAGCAGCAGGAAAAATTTTGCCAAGTAAAAACTTAGAGGATTTCTTTACACACGAAGAAAAATAGATTTATGGAAAAAAAAGATTATTATGAAATTTTAGGCGTAGGCCGTGGTGCAAATGCTGATGAAGTAAAACGCGCTTATCGTAAACTTGCTATGAAACATCATCCTGACCACAATCCAGGTGATGCGCAGGCGGAGAAATTATTTAAAGAGGCCTCTGAAGCATATGATGTTTTGCGTGATGAGCAAAAACGTGCACGTTACGATCAGTTTGGACACCAAGCTTTTGCTGGTGGAAATAGTGGTTTTAATAATACAGAAGATATTTTTAGCTCTTTTGGTGATATCTTTGGCGATTTGTTCGGCTTTTCCCGTAATGCAAATGGTGCCAGAAGTGGTGCCGATTTACGCTATAACTTACAGGTAAGTTTTAAAGAAGCAGCAACTGGCATTGTGAAGAATTTAGATATTCCAATGGATGTTGTCTGTGAAGAATGTGACGGAACAGGTTCAGAGGCTGGGCATAGTGTCGAAACGTGCTCAACTTGTAATGGAACTGGGCAAGTTCATCAGTCCCAAGGATTTTTCCGCATGGCTGTGCCTTGTGCACGTTGTGGTGGTAGAGGGCAAATAATTACGCATCCTTGTAAAACTTGTCGTGGTAAAGGTATTGTTGCTGATGTGAATACATTAGAAGTAACAATTCCAGCCGGAGTAGATACTGGTGTGAGACTTCGCCTGCGAGGCAAAGGTGAGCCTGGAACAAACGGCGGGCCAGCAGGTGATTTACA
>CAMQUX010000231.1 GCA_947037905.1 uncultured Desulfovibrionaceae bacterium
CAACAAATTCTAACACAAACAGCAACAGCAATGCTTAGTCAAGCAAACTCTCTACCACAGCTAGCAACACGACTAGTTGGTTAAGCTTAGAATAAAATACTAAAAAAATGCAATACAGTTTAATTGTATTGCATTTTTTTTACTCTAAGTTTATATTGAAAAAAAGTTTAAATTTTTTTTGAAAATAACGAGGTATTTATGAATATCCAAAGTGAAATATTATCGCTTAATATAACAAAGCAAATAGATAAATCTTCAGACAAAGTAGCAAATAGTGTTCGCAAAATGTCTTCTGGTTTAGATGTAGAAAAAGCTGCAGATAACCCAGCAGGGCTTGCTGCAAGAGATCTTATGCGCTCAAATGTTGATGCGTACAATCAAGGCATTCGCAACGCAAACGATGCGGTGTCTATGGTGCAAGTTGCTGAAGGCTCAACAAGTGTTATTAATGATAACCTTATTCGTATGAAAGAGCTTAGTGTACAGGCATCTTCTGGAACATATAATGCTGATCAGCGTGCTATAATAGATCAAGAATATCAGATGCTATCTGCAGAGGTTTCTCGAATAGCTGAAAGCACAGAATTTAATGGTATTAAATTACTTGATGGTTCTGCCTCAGGTACTCATACAGGAACAGGCGGAGATGGTGCTATTCGCATTCATTTTGGCACAGGTAATGACTCATCTGAAGATTATTATGATGTATCTATAGACAGCTTGAAAGCAGATGATTTAGGTATTTCAAATTCGCTATTAACACAAGGTGGCGCTGCTGCTAATCTTGAAAATTTAGATAAAGCAATTACGCAAACTGGAAATGTTCGTGCGAGTCTTGGATCAACACAAAATCGTTTAGAATCAACAGTTGATAATCTAAGTATTCAAACTGAAAATACTCAAAATGCAGAATCTCGCATTTCAGATGTGGATATGGCAAAAGAAGTGACTAAATATACTTTAGGTAAAATATTATCTGAAAGCTCAACTGCAATGCAGAGCCAAGTAAATTCACTTTCTAAATCTTTTAATACAAAAATGTATGGATTTTAAAATAAAGAATACTTTTTAACTACCGTTTTACTTTGAGTATTACTTGTTAATATAATAATTTTTGCTCGTAGAGTTTAATAAAAGAATAATACCCTTAAGTAAAAATAATTTTCTTCCGATGAATAGGGAGTATATAATTAAATTATGTTTTAGGAGTATTAAATGCAAAATAAAGGTGCAAAAGCATATTTAACTGCGCAAATTAACGACGTATCGCAAGGTGAATTACTTTTAATGCTGTATGATGCTGCCATTAAATTCTTATATCGTGCAAAAATAAAAATATTAGAAAAAGATGTAGTTGCTAAGGGTAACTACATATCACAAGCTATAGACGTAATCGGAGAACTGTCATCTTGTTTGAATAAAGAAACAGGCGGCGAAATTACAGTAAATTTAGCACGTTTGTATTTTTTCTGTAATACACATTTAGTGAAAGCAAATATTCATTCGGATAAAAAACGCATAGATGAAGTAATTGAGATTCTTAAATCATTACGTAGCTCGTATGCTGAAATTATTCCAAGTTATCAGGGGCGTCCACTGAGTAAAATTCTTAGTAAATCTCCTGAATTCACTGAAGAAACACTATCTGCAGATTTCCTAGAAAAAAAAGAAGTAGATGTTAATGCTTTTAAAAAAGTACCACAAGCACCGTCTGTATCAGCCGATAAATATTTTCAGGTGAACATGAACGTGCAAACTATGAAAGTAAAAGCGCAAAGTGCTTACGGAAAATAAATAAAAACAAATACAAGATACTAATAAAAATGGGCAGAAGGAAAATTATTTTCTTCTGCCCATTTTTTTTGTATATACTTTAAAGAATAAAAAAAGTATAAAGAAAGTATAAAGAAAGAGTGTAAAAAATAAAATACTACTGAGTTTGTAAGTGCTATAATTCTATATAAGTATATTTTGTGAAAAACAAATAAAAGCTTGTATGAGCCATAAAATATAATAATTTTAACTTTATGAAGTCTCAGAAAATAGTGATTTAATTATATTACTTAATGGTATAATTTGATAAGATTAAATGCTTAACTATATACTTATTAAGCAGAATAAAATACGTACTGGAATTATTTAATATACCTTAATTTTGGAGAGGTTGATGAAAATAGAATGTCCAAAGTGTCAATTTTCAAGGGAACTTGCAGATGATACAATCCCAGAAACAGCACAAATGGCAACATGTCCAAAGTGTGAAGAAAAGTTTATTTTTCGTGAATTGCCGACGACTGTCGGAGCTTCAGAAAACGAAGAGACTGTAGAAGTTTTAAAAAATAAAGCGACTGTAGAATCTTTAGAAAATGAACTAGACGGGGAAAATATAATAAATGAGAAAGATAAAACTGATGAGAAACAAAAAGTAGCGAAAAAATCTAAGGATTTTCCGTGGGATAGTCTTTATGAATTAGAAAAAAAAGCGAAAAAATATTTAGAAGGAAAAATCCCTGATAATACTTTATTAGGTACAAAGGCAGAAAAAAAGAAAAAAAATAGTGTC
>CAMQUX010000232.1 GCA_947037905.1 uncultured Desulfovibrionaceae bacterium
ATTTTATGAAAAGGTAGTGGCACTTGGTGTAGATGTTCAGTACATAGATTTTGGCGGCGGGCTTGGTATTCAGTATAATCAAGAAACACCACCAAAAATGCATGAGTTTGGAGAAATGGTCTCAAAATATTTTATAGATAAAAATATAACACTTATTCTCGAGCCAGGACGTAGCATCGCAGGAAATTCTGGAATACTCTTAACTGAAGTTGTATACACAAAAGAAACAGCCACAAAGAATTTTCTTATTGTAGATGCTGCCATGAATGATCTTGTTCGCCCTTCTCTTTATGATTCGTATCATGGACTAAAAGAAGTAGTAGAACATGGTAGAGCAGAAACAGAGTATGATATTGTAGGACCAATTTGTGAATCTGGAGACTTTTTAGCAAAAGAACGTGTGCTTCCTCAAGTACTTGCTAAAGAACATCTCGTTGTTTTTTCAGCAGGAGCATATGGATTTTGTATGTCCTCAAACTACAACACTCGCCCACGTGCAGCAGAAATACTTGTAAGCGGTGAAAATTCACGAGTAATTCGCAGAAGAGAAACTTATGAAGATCTTCTAGCGCTTGAAAAATAAGATATGACACGCTTAAATTCTTTTTATTTACAAGCGACTAAGTGGGATACAAGCCCCAAAGGGTACTTTGTGCTTGATGGGCAAGAGGCGAAGCATCTTTTACAGGTTCTTCGCACTCCACTTTTAGAAACAGTTCGCATCTTTGATGGCTTAGGGCGCTCTGCCCTCTGTATTTTGGAAGAAAAAGATAAAAAAACAGCATACTTAAAAGAAATATCGCAAACAAAAAAAGAAAGAACTCCGTGTCCACTACGATTAGCTGTAGCATGGACAAAAAATACCAGCCGAAAAGAATGGTTTTTAGAAAAAGCTGTGGAGTTTGGTGTTAGTGAGATAGTATTCTGGCAAGCAAGCTATAGTCAAAGTTCTCTGCCTTTTAAAGGGCAAGATGCTTGGCTTGAAAAATGTAGAGAGAAGTGTATACAGGCAGCAAAACAGTGTGGTGCTGTTTATTTACCAGAAATAATTATAGCAGAAAATGGTTTAGCAGAGCTTTTAACTAGCGATATATCGCTTTTAAGTATCAATACTGTTGGTTTAGATAGTGATGCTGTTAATTTAGATACTGATACTGCACTTTTAACTGATAATGCAGAGCTTTCAACTTCTAACACTCCTATTTTACCGAGTAATACTGTGAATGCCTGCTTTTTGTGGGAATCAAATGATTGCCATGAAATTTTACCTCTCACACATTTTCAAAATGCACAGAGTTTGGTTTTCATAGGTCCAGAAGGCGGTTTTAGCCCCGATGAAGTACGTTTTTTTCAAGAAAAGAACTGTAAAAGTTACAGCTTAGGGAAAAATATTTTACGCTGGGAAACAGCCGCAATACACTGCGCCGGTCTTTGGATGCACGCTCAAGAACTTTAATGATAAGATGAAACATATATAATTTAAGAACATCAATTGATTTTCTAGCCGTTACAGTGGGTTGTTTATTTTTTAAGAGCCCCTCTCAAAATCCTTGATAATAAAATGATACTCTAATGAACGTAATAAAAGAATAGTTTTTTTCAAATTACAAATGAATTTATATAAGTTAAAGTAAGAGTAAATAGTAACAGCAAATAACAGTAAGTAACAGCAAATAACAGTAAGTAACAGATAGTAATGGGATAAGGAAAAGAAAGTAATGGATTTATTTTCTGCAGAAAAACAACCATTAGCAGATAAACTTCGTCCTCACGAATTTTTGGAATTTGTAGGACAAGAGCATCTGCGTGCTCGTATAGAAAACTTTTTAACGAGCAAAAGACTTCCTAGTCTCCTTTTCTATGGTCCTCCTGGTTGCGGTAAAAGTACTTTGGCTCTTATTTTAGCAAAAGCACATAAAAAATCTTATATTAGGTTAAGTGCTCCAGAAACGAGTCTTAGTCAGCTTCGTACTGAAATTGGGAAAAAAGATATACTGGTACTCGATGAACTACACAGGTTTTCAAAAAGTCAGCAGGATTTTTTTCTGCCTCTTTTAGAAACAGGAAGAATAACACTGCTCGCAAGTACCACAGAAAATCCATCTTTTTCAGTGACACCACAGCTATTATCTCGTCTGCATGTTCTGCCTTTTCTTGCTCTTGAAAAAGAAGATTTAGAAAAACTCGCTCAAAATGGTGCAATAAAATTACAAGAGAAAGAATTGTCTGATGATATACTGCAACTGCTCGTATCTGCATCACATGGAGACGCAAGGACTCTTTTAAATTTAGTTGAATACGTTTGTAGTATGGCAGAAAATCGCCAAACAGCAGAGGAGATAAAAAAATTATTGCCAGAAATCCTTATTAGAGGAGATAAAAATGGTGATAATCATTACGAGCTTGCCTCAGCACTTATAAAATCAATAAGAGGAAGTGATGCTGATGCTGCTATTTATTATCTTGCATGTTTGCTTGAAAGTGGCGAAGACCCACGTTTTATAGCACGCAGACTAATAATATCTGCAAGTGAAGATATAGGACTTGCAAACCCGCA
>CAMQUX010000233.1 GCA_947037905.1 uncultured Desulfovibrionaceae bacterium
GATATTCGCCATATAAATGTGGACAGCCTAAACCAAGGCTGGAAAGTAATTGAAGATTTACTCCAAAAAATAGCGAAAGAAAGAAATCTTACTTTCACCACTGAGCAACTCAGCGCAAGCGGTGGCGTTTCCATGGATATATCACTCCAAAAAAACTTTGAAAAAATAGCCCAGCAACATGGCGTCAAATATATGCATCTAAAAAGTGGTCCTGCTCATGATGCGGCAGCTATGGGACAAAAAGTTCCTGTTGCTTTGCTCTTTGTGCCTAGTATTGGAGGTCTTAGCCATTGCCCTCAAGAAAATACTTCACCAGAAGCTCTTGCGCAAGGGGCGATAATATTAAAAGAAACTTTACGAAATCTGTGTGTTTCGTAAAAAATACAACAATTAACCTATAAGGGGCAATTTAGAAAAAATATATTTGTAATAAAAAGGAGATTACAAAAAAGTCTAAATTTATCAAAGTGATTTTGAGGATAATATGCAGTCATTTGCGGAAATATCACTGAATAACGATATTAACGCCATCAGGGAACTGTATAACAATTTTTCACCTATTTCATTAACGAGGTAAATTATGGAAAATGAAGGAACTGCATGGTATCTTGGCTATATTATTGTATATTTTGCTATTATGTTCGGTATTGGAATTTATTATTTTACGAAAGTAAAAAATGCCGATGATTATCTTATCGGCGGTTGGAGCATGGGGCACTGGTCTATTGTTGGTACTGTTATTAGTACTTGGTGTGGAGCATCTATTTTTATTGGAACGGTCAGCCTTGCCTTTATTTATGGTGTTTCAGCATACTTTCGTTTTGCTTTTGCCGGTTTATTTTTTACTTTTCTACTCATATTCTTCTTTGGAAAACGGCTCAGAAGGCAAAAACTGTACACTCTAGCAGACCTCTTTGGTCAGCGCTATGGCGCTAGTGTTGGCATTATACCTTCTATTCTTTCTGCTTTTATTTACGCAATCCCAACAACGGGCATGCAGTATATTGCTATGAATACTATTTGGACAATTGTTTTTGGTTTAAATCCAACCACAGGGTTTATGATTTCTACAGCTCTCATTTTATCCTTTACTATACTTGGGGGATTACCAGGCACGATTATTACTGATGCATTGCAATCGGTTCTTATTGTCGCAGGTGTTGTTATACTTGCTGGTGCATGTCTTAACTTTGCAGGTGGAGTTGATGTTTTACTAACTGAAACACCGGCAAATATTCTTTCCTTTGTAGGTCCATTTGGTGCAAAAGATTTATTACTTTTCACTCTTTCTGTTGGACCTTTTTATCTTGTTTGGCAATCTAGCTGGCAGCGTATTTTTGCTGCAAAATCAGAAAAGATTTCTCTTAATGCAAATCTAATGGGTATCTTTATTTCAGCGATTATTACTTTCTGTCCGATTATTATTGGGCTTTCTGCTCGCTTGTTTTTACCTGCTGATACTACACCTGATCTTATTTTCTCTACTGTAACATTACAGCTTTTACCACCATATGTTGGCGGTTTCATTTACTGTGCATTGCTGGCAGCTCTTGTTACAGGTGCGAATTCTTTCATTTTACAAGGTAGTTCCAATCTCACTTACGACCTTTACAAGAGACTTTTGCACCCTACTGCTAATAATAGCAGACTTATGTTAGTTTCTAGATTAAGTGTTGTATTTATTGCCATAGGTGCGCTTGTTGTTGCGCAAAACTTTACAGGAATTATGGCTATTTACCAATGGGCACTGCGTATAACAGCAACCACGCTTGTTATACCATTTTTGGCAACTATGTTCCTACGCCGTACAACACGTACTGCAGTTATAGCTAGTATGCTTGGAGGATTTATTTCCACGCTTGTTTGCCCATATCTCAACATTGGAATTGACCAAACTATTATTGGCTTCCTTTTTTCATTAATAGGGATTTCTCTTTCATTTGTTACTACACATCACCCTGCTGAGCATGTGGTAGCTGTTATGTATGAAGATTTACCTTGTGCGGAAGGTGAAAGCACCTGTTCTGATCATTAAAATATCTTAGATATAAAATAAAGCCCCCTGAAAATAATACTCTATTTTCAGGGGGCTTTTGTTTGCAATAATTCCCCATATAAAAGCCAGATAACCTGTAACATTTAACATCTAACAGATGACATGCAACATTTAACATGTAACATGTAATAGGTAGCATTTAGCAGATGACCTTTAGCAGATGATATTTAATAGATAAGCTTTAACAGATAGCATTTGATATTTACCTCACACAAAACCCCTGAGCCTCACAAGTTACTGCAAGGTTTGGCTTTTACTTATGAGCTAGCCGAAAAATTTGGCAGAGGAGAAAATTATAAATTTACTAAGCATTCACGTAAGTTATTTTTCGGCAGAGGGTATTTTATATTTTTTTGCGGATAAAGAAAGTGAACAATAGCTTTTCGAAGCTTGCTGCCTTGCTTATCATCTTGGGCAAGTTTTTCGAAAAAGCTAACTAAAGAATATTTAATTTGCTGCGGACAAAAAAGGGGTAAGAAGGGAGAGCCCGAGAGGG
>CAMQUX010000234.1 GCA_947037905.1 uncultured Desulfovibrionaceae bacterium
ATTTACATGTTGTAATTTATGTAGAAGATGATGATATATTTGAGCGTGAAGGAGACGATTTGCTCTATACAGGAGAAATATCTTTTGTAGAGGCAATCCTTGGTACTCAAAAAGAAATACCAACGCTAAACGAGCCAATACCTGTTGATATTCCAGCAGGAACACAGTCCGGCGAAGTATTTCGTCTGCGTGGGCTTGGTATGCCAGTGCTTGGTGCAAGTGGCAAGCATGGTGATATTTTATTAGAAATTATTGTTTTAATTCCTAAAAAAATAACAAAACCACAAGAAGAGCTGCTTTTAGAATTTCAAAAACTAGAAGAAGGGCGCCCATTAAAAAAAATGAAACGATGGTTTAATAAAGCAAAAGATGGAGTTTTAAAAGACTAATGATAGATGATACTTTTTCTCATTTAGATGCAGAGGGAAAAGCGTGTATGGTCGATGTTTCTGCTAAAGCAGAAACATCGAGAATCGCAAAAGCGCAGGCAAAAGTAATTATAAACGAAAATACTATGCGCCTCTTGCTCGAAAAAGCGCTCCCAAAAGGAGATGTTTTAAATACTGCACGAATTGCAGGTATTTTAGCCGCTAAACAAACAAGTTCCCTTATCCCATTATGTCATCCACTTCCAATCCACTATGTAGATGTGGATTTTGTTATTTTAGAACAAGAGAATACTCTTATTTTAACAGCAGAAGTGCGAACTACAGGAAAAACTGGAATAGAAATGGAAGCTATTGTTGCAGTACAAATTGCAGCCGCTACTATATATGATATGTGTAAAGCAGTGCAGAAAGATATTCTGATAACTGATTGTAAGCTTATCTATAAGTCTGGCGGGAAAAGCGGTATTTTTATTAACGATTAAATGTGCCATAGCTGGAAGATTACTGTTTTTGTGAACGCTTAAATATATTATAGCGGAAAGAACAGTACTTTTAGTTGTACTTAAATTGCTATACATTAAATATATATGACTTATAATATCTCAAACTTACACAATTATACTAGATAACTACACGTAATTGAGATAAATTTGTTTAAATTTGTTAAAAAATATTTGTTAGAAAACATTAAAAAAAAGGTAACTGGGATGGTTTATGAATAAAAAAAGAATAAGTCTTTTTCTAGCTATGTGCCTTTTATTTTTAGATATATCATTAGCCTTTGCCACAATTACGTATCTTGTTCCAAAAGAGACACAGCTAGGGCAAGGTTTTTTTGTTCGAATTACAGCTAATGATATATTAGATGATGTGATGTTCACTTGGCAGGGAAAAGATATTCGACCGGTTAAGACTTTTTGGGACGATAAACATGTATATTATGCGTTTGTTGGAACAGATGTTCTTCATCATAAAATAGATACGTATCCATTTGTTTTTTCTTTCGAGCAAAATGGAGAAAAAACACGCAAAGAGTTTATCGTTACTGCTCAGAAAAAAGAGTATCCGGTGCAAAGTCTGACTGTTAGCGGAAATATGGTCACTCCTCCTGCTACTGTTTTAAATCAAATTCATAAAGATAGAACCACAAATCTTGCTATACTAGGAAACATAAGTGCGCCAAATACGGTAGGACATACCTATCCTTTTTTGCGCCCTGTTAAAGGTATAACTACCTCTGCGTATGGTTTGCGCCGAGTCTTTAATAATATTCCTAAAAATTCACACAGGGGCTTAGATTTTCGTGGCGCAGTAGGTACTCCTATACACGCCATTGCAGATGGCGAAGTTGTCTTGTCTGAAAATCAATATTATGGCGGGAACACTACCTATATAGATCATGGTGCGGGGCTTATTTCTATTTATTTACATCAATCAGAGATGTTTACAAAGAAAGGGCAAAAAGTAAAAAGGGGAGATGTTATTGGTAAGGTTGGGATGACTGGACGAGTAACAGGTCCTCATTTACATTTTAGCATAGCACTGCAAGGATTTTTAGTAGATCCAGCGCCTTTTTTTGATAAAAGCATACAAGAATGGACAAAGTAATGAGCAAAAAAAGTTACGAACAAAATGTATCAGAAATAGCAAGTTGTATAGAAGAACTGGAAAAAAATACTCTTGATTTAGAAGAAAGCGTTGTTATGTATGAACATGCGAGCAAGCTTCTTTTAGAGGCACAAACGCAGTTAAAAAATGCAGAAAAAAAAGTTTTTTTAGTAGCAGAGAAAAATTTAATTCCATTTGAAACAACACTTTTGGATACAGAAAATGAAGATCAAAAATGAAAATTAAAGAAGAGCTCACTCAGCGTGTAGCCATAATTGAAGAATATCTGCAAGGCTTAAATTCACAAGATATGCCAAAATCTTTAAAAGAAGCAATGGACTACAGTCTTTTAGCTGGTGGGAAAAGAATCCGACCTGTTCTTTTTTTGAGTTGGTATAAACTGTATAGCAATCAGGATATTACAAAAATTCTTCCGTTTGCAGCTGCGCTTGAATGTATTCACACCTATTCTCTTATTCATGATGATTTACCTGCTATGGATGATGATGATTTTCGCCGAGGAAGACCAAGTAATCATAAGCAGTTTAAT
>CAMQUX010000235.1 GCA_947037905.1 uncultured Desulfovibrionaceae bacterium
AACCTACAATTTCTTGACAAAATCTAAGCTTTTCCCTATACACAAAGGACGGTGCTTCAAAACACCCCAAAAGCGGTTGAGCCGCTCCCGTAATAGTGCTTCTTTTGTGCCTAATCTTTAGGCATGGACTTTGCTTTATCTGTCGGGAGTAGGCGAATACAATACCTGTTAAAAGGAAATTAGTCTGCAACTCTTTTTGGTTGTTCTTAGCTCCCGACTCTTTTTTTAAAAGAGTCAATGCAATAAAGCAAAAGGAGAAAAAAGCATGGCTAGCGAGAAAAAATCGACAAATACCCCTAAGCACACAGGGAAGAGCAATCCAAAAAGCACAGCAAAAAACAGCACGGCAAAAGAGCAAATCGCAAAAGAGCAAGTAGCGAAAAAACAAATAGCAGAAGACGAAACAACGCAAGATGCTATGGTAGAAAATTTCACGACAAAATACTTCTCAAGCAGTTCAGAAAAATCTACCTCAAGCTTCGTAACAGACGAGCACTCAAATAGTACCGCAGAAAATAGCACTTACCGATCAAGAGCGAATAAAAAAACACCCATACACAGCCGTTATATCCGATATCCCATTGACCATTTGCTCGATATGGCTATCGCTTTAAAAGAGATAACTTACAATGATGCCGATGCGGACGAAAATTTGGGCGTAAAAATTCTTTTAGGGCTAATATCGGAGCAAATTTATAGTTCTGCAGTTTTTTTAGAAAGCTTAAATTTAGACGTACCAGCATATAAACTAGAAATGCGTGAAGATATAGAAGCGTAATGAGTTATGTTTGTAATGTTTTTTTGGTGCTGAAATAATGAATATCAGCTTTAATATAGTTGGTTTGAACCATTTTTTCAGAGAGGGGACTAATGGGCGTTCCGCCCCTAAGTTCCCTCTCGGGCTCTCCCTCCTTACCCCTTTTTTTATCCGCACCACATTAAATATTCTTTAATTAGCTTTTCGAAAAACTCGCCTACGGCAAGCTTCGAAAAGCTACTGTTCACTTTCTTTTACCGTTAAATAATATAAACTCCCCTCTGCCGAAAAATAACTTACGCAAATCCCTAGTAAACTTAGAATTTCTCCCTCTGCCAAATTTTTCGGCTAGCTTATTAGTAGATACCCCTTTTGTGTTCAAGTCGTTTTCATGCCCTCACATCTTGCGAACACAGTTAATAAAGATTAGTTTTAAATTGGTTTCTTAAAAACAATATGCTACAGATATATTATATTGATATAGAACAACGTATTTATAACTAATTAAAAATTAAAATAAAGCAAATATAGGGATATTTATGAGCAAGACAGTTGAAGAGTATTTAAATGAAGCAAGAAAAGAATTTCGTCTACAAAAATACAATGAAGCAATTAAAGCATACGATGAAGCAATAGAAATAGATAAAGAATACAAAGACGCTTATTTTGGAAAAGGAGTCTGCCTTGATGTACAACAAAAATATAATGAAGCAATCAAAATATACAATGAAGCAATAGAAATAGATAAAGAATATAAAAATGCATATCTGAACAAAGGCATTTGTCTTTCGAAGTTAGACAGAGATGAAGATGCAATTATTGAATTTAATAAAGCAATAGAAATAGATAAAAACTTTAAAAAAGCATATATTAATAAAGGGGCTTCTCTTTCGAAGCTAGACAGAGATGAAGATGCAATTATACTATATAATAAAGTGGTACAGTTAGATGACCAATATAGAGATGCATATGTCAACAAAGGAAATTCTCTTATAAAGCTGGATAGGTGCGAAGAAGGAATTAACCAATTTGATAAAGCTATAGAAATAGATAAAAATTATAAAGATGCATATTACAACAAAGGAGTTTGTCTTTTTAAACTAGCCAGAAAGGAAGAAGCAGTTATTGAGTTTGCAAATTCAATGAAACTCGAAGAGGATACAGATTATTATTCCTTTAGTAACTTATTATTATTATTTGATGATTTAATAAACCAAAAGAATCCTCAAGTAGATGATAACAAAACTAAAATGCTCTCATCTATGAAAGAATGTATTCAAAGTGTAAAAGAAAAAAATTATAAGAAAGAATTATTTCAAAGCACTCTCTATCAGTATATTCCGTACGATAAAAATGCTATTCATAATATATTACAAGAAAGTATATCCTTTTCGAACCCTCAAAACTTTAACGACCCTTTTGACCCGCCAATTAAAATATTTGAGAAAGAAGTCGAGCGCAATAAAGAAGGACTCATGGCACGGTTAAACTTTAGAATAACCTGCTTAACTACTAACAATAAAAGTATTTTAATGTGGAGCCATTATGCACAAAAGCATACAGGTGCATGTATTGCTTATGATACAAGCAAATTAGAAACAGAAGAATATATTTTTCTACGAAAAGTACAATACGGATGCAAAATTTCAAGACCAAAAAAAAATTTCAAAATGGTATATGTTCAAATTTCTGGTTCAGAGAGCAATACAAATACAAATCTGAGTGATGATCCCAATAATATTAACTTACTTCAAATATATTCAATAAAAGATGAAAACTGGAATTA
>CAMQUX010000236.1 GCA_947037905.1 uncultured Desulfovibrionaceae bacterium
TTATTATTCTTAAACTCAAAAGCAGCAATAAAACTTATTTTATTGCTGCTTTTGAGTTTAAGAATAATAAGATCTAATTATTTAACATTACTACATTAAACTATAGGTGTATTATTTTGAAGTGGAAATAGGAATATTTTTGGAAAAAATTGAAATATTTCAGCGAGATTTTTATTTTATTTTGATTGTAATTTCTCCATCAGTATAGCCTTTAAGTGTTTTTAGCAGCCCTTTGATTGTTTCAGATATAATATTTTCTACAAAAGGGTTAATATCAAGTGGCATTCCATTAGTTGTTATTTTGAGCGATGAATTTTTTATTTTACATTTTTCCCATGTATTTTTATTCTGCAAAACACTCTCAATAAAACTTTCACAATTTGCGCACCCACATGCTCCGCAGTCAAAAGCAGGAATAATAAATGCTTTTTCTAAGATAAGGTCTGCTAATTTCTCAGGATTTATACAGTGCGGTATATTTTCCTGTGCGGGCAATTCTTTTTCACCGTAACTTGCAATGGCAATATGAGGCTTTAATGCGTTTAAGTCTTCCATATTATCTGTCAGGATTATACGAGGGCTTGCTGTGAGTGTTTTTCCGCCTTCAATAATGAGTAGATCAATATTATGGAATTGAGGAAGAATATCTTGAAAAGATGAGGTTTTTTGCAGATTTATAAGTGTTTGTGAAGGGGAGATCCCTGCAACAATTTGAGAGTATTTTGCGTATTTGCTTGTATCAGTATCTTCTGAAAGTGCGAAGTGATGATTTGTATATTTGAGTACACCTACACGAATACCGCGCTCGGAAAAAATTTTAGCAAGTGCTACACCTAAAGTTGTTTTGCCAGATTTTTTGTATCCAATAAGGGAAATTGCCTGCATATACTACTCCTTTTAACTATAAGCTAAAAAAATAATTTAAGTGGAAAAGAAAATAAGTTTCATATAAAAAGTACAATGTAACTGTAAAGAAAGCTAGCATATAATAAAGAAAGCTAATATATAATTATAAAAAAAAGTGGACTTTTTAAGTCCACTTTTTTATTTTGAATTTTGATTTTTTTATTTTGCGTTTGGAGTAAATAAAGGTTTATTCAAAAGAGTGAATTTTCCAATAAGTTTTTGGCCACGTTTTGATGACATCCATTTAATAAAAACAAGAGCAGTATCATGCTGTGTTTTTTTGCAATTTGTTTTGCTTACTGCAATTGCACTATACTGGTTGAAGAGGCTTTCATCGCCTTCTACAAGAATTTTTAAAGGCGGGTTACCTTTGTGGTTTGCTTCATATTTAATATATGTGCCACGGTCAGTCATTGTATAACCGTCTTTTTCAGCAGCTATATTAATAGTAGAAAGCATTCCTTGTCCTACACCAATATACCATCTTTCTCTTTCAGGAACAGGCATATTTGCAGCGCCCCAAAGAAAAATTTCTTTTTTATGTGTGCCAGACTCATCGCCACGACTTACAAAAGGAGATTTAGTTTTGCTGATTTTAGCAAAAGCTTTTTTAATAGAATCGCCTTTGATTTTTGCAGGATCACTTGCAGGCCCTATGATAACAAAATCATTAAACATGACTTCTGTTCTATTATCGCCAAAACCGCTTTTAACGAATTTTTTCTCTGATGCAGGAGCATGCACAAGAAGAATATCTGCATTACAATTTTCGCCAAATTTGAGTGCTTTTCCAGTACCCATAGCAGACCATTTTAATTCAATACCAGTATCTTTTTTAAATTCAGGAGCAAGATAATCAAGAAGACCTGTATTATCTGTGCTTGTAGTAGTTGCCATCATAAGTACTTTTGCATCGGCTGCAAAAGCATTCATGCCCATGCTCATGCTAAGAACAAGTGCTGTTAGGATAAGGAAAAATCTTTTTTTCATAGTTTAAAACCCCTTGTATTTATGTTTCTCTTTACATAAATGAAACTCACGAAAAAAACAAGGTAATATGCTTTAAATTCATGAATAAAACATAAAAATATGCAATTAGAATTTTTTATATCTTTCTAGCTATATTTGCTCTGCATTGCAGCAGTTAATGTAATATAGAATTTTATTTTTTTTGGAAATTAAGGGTGTATTTTTTGGTATATTAGCTGAGTTGTTGTTTACTCTCTTATTTGCTACTGTAAAAAAAATAGTCGTATTGGCTATAAAAAAATCCTCATTTTTTGTAAATGAAGATTTTAGTTTTGCCTATGGTTTTTTAATAGATACTTTTTAAAGATATAAGTGAGTAAGTTTCTGTTAATAATAAATTTCTGTTAATAATAAATTTCTGTTCCAATGCCTTTATCACTAAAGAGCTCTAAGAGAATACAGTTTTCTATACGCCCGTCAATAATATGTGCTTTTTCCACACCATTTGTTACAGCTTCTATACAGCATTCAAGTTTAGGAATCATACCGCCACTTGCTGTGCCATCTGCTAAGTATTTCTTTGCAGTTTCTGTACTTAAAGAGGATATAAGCTCGCCTTTAGTATCAAGTAGTCCTAATGTATTTGTTAGCAGATGCAGTCTTTTT
>CAMQUX010000237.1 GCA_947037905.1 uncultured Desulfovibrionaceae bacterium
TATTTTACGTGTTACGAAAGTTTCACCACGTCTTGGTGATTCGTGATTAAAAAGAATACCATTACAAGCATACATACCATACGCTTCACGGTAATTAACACAAATCCAGTACGCATAAAGCTTCGCACACGCATACGGTGAGCGAGGATAAAAAGGAGTTTTTTCTGTTTGTGGAATTTCTTGTACTTGTCCATAAAGTTCTGAAGTTGAAGCCTGATAGAATTTAGTTTTTTTCTCAAGCCCTGCAATGCGGATACCTTCAAGTATTCGAAGAGTACCAAGCGCTACAACATCTGCTGTGTACTCAGGTACCTCAAAAGAAACCTGTACATGACTTTGTGCGGCTAGGTTGTATATTTCATCTGGTTGAATTTTTGCTATAAGAGCTATAAGATTAGAAGAGTCTGTTAAGTCTGCATAATGAAGAAAAAATCGACGCTCGTCATGAAAAGGACTTTGGTAAATATGATCGATTCTTTGAGTATTAAAAGAAGATGCACGACGTTTTGTACCATGTACTTCGTAACCTTGTTCTAGTAAGAACTCTGCTAAATATGAACCATCTTGACCTGTTATTCCTGTTATAAGTGCTTTTTTCATAATTACCCTTTCTTTTACTCTATTCATTATCAATTTTTACTTTAAAGAAAAATTTAGTTTATATTTTATTTTATTTTAACTTCATAAAAAATTAAATATATAAGCAGCATTGTTTTAAATAATTAAGCTAAAAATTTATAAAATTCCGCTCATTTAAATCTTATTTTGCCATTTTTTTAGCTATAAAAATTACTCATTCATTACAGATAAAAAAAACTACTATATTTTTAGTAAAAATACAGTAGTTTGTCAAGTTTACAATTTCTAATTGCTTAAAATAAAATAATATTTGTATAAATTTTTGACTCACTGATACAATCATTTCACTCGCATAAAAAATGAAAATAATAAATCTTTATCTTAGTTTTATGAGTAAAACAGCACTTTTTGAGTATATGATATAAACAATTTGAGTATATTATATAAATAATAAATATAAGAATAATTTTTAATAATATAATGTGTTGGGTTCTGTTTCAATAGCAAAAGTATCTTTTATATCTGAGCACCACGCATAAGTTAGGCGAGCAAGCTGCTTATATGTTTTTGTTTCTGCATGTTGTTCAAGTAATTCTAAATAACGGAAACACCATGGAAAAAGATGTATGCCAATGAGTGTTTTAACAATGGACTCATCTGTATTTACTTCAAGTAATTGACTTATAGCAAGTAACATCAAACCAAATTGATCCACTGGCTCTTGCATACCTGTATCTAACTCTAAACTATTTTCTTGTAAAAACTGATAATAATTTGCGGTGGATTCGCCAAATAAGATATTATCTCGATTAAGATATACAGATCCCCATGGTGGCGCAGGCATAATTCCAGCACCTTCAAATAACAGACAAAAATCTTGATCAAGGGCATCCTTTGACGCACCCCGTACTTCAGTAATAAAGCTTTGGAATGGCTCATCTAAGTTTATGTAATCATTAAAAAGTGCCTCAATGGCAGCCTTATTATTTTCATTTGTAAGTGGGGAATAAAAAAAAGAACCTATAATGCGTGCGCTTAAAGAAATATCTTTCATAGTTGTTTGTTCCAAAAATAAGAAATACATTTTGATATACGACCTATATAAGTCGGTAGAAATATAATGTAAATTGTTAATTAGTACGAATTTTATATGCTTTTTAACTAAATTTTAATAAAATAATAGCAAAGGGTACACGCTTTTTAAATCTACCCTTTGCTATTATTTAAGTTTATATAAATAAGTAATTACATGCCTGTTATATAATACATATCATAAAATAGTACTCTGCCAGCTAATTCTGCTAGTAAAAGGCTTATGAGAGCACCGCCCATTACAACCAGAGGACATATTTTATTATTATCATTTGAGTAAAACTGTGGAATTATACAAAAAATACCACCAATAATAGTTAGAGAAATACGAGTTATGGTTAAACAAGTATGATAATCAGCAAAAGGAATAGCTCCTTTACTTAAGTGAATAAGAAAGGCTACAAATAAGGATAGAGAAAAGATAATTCCAATAGAAATAAGTATATCCCCCATACGCGGAATACAAAGTAATTTATCCTCTGGAGCGATTTTTGGACAACTTTCTAATACACGTACAATCACCGTAGCGCTTGCACTACCCAAAAGGAGGGTTGTTGCGTAAAACTGCAAAGGCGTGAGTATTGTTGACCATGCCATAACTCCCTCAAGTGTATATACACGACTAATGACACATACAAGATATAAACCTATAAGACTAGCTATAGCTAGTAAAATATTAAGAACAAGTACACTCCCCATTTTGCGGTACCGCAGTACAGTATATAGAAAACCAAAACTGCCAAAGACTATAGTAACTATAATCTCTAAAGAAAGTGCGGACTTATGCCCAATGCCAGAAAACACATTAAAGGCTTTAAACGGTTGACCAAGATGTGTAAAAGAAGCAAGAAGAGCTA
>CAMQUX010000238.1 GCA_947037905.1 uncultured Desulfovibrionaceae bacterium
ATCAATCGCATAACCACCTCGATAATCTCTATTCCCACTGTTTATTATTGTATCGGTAGATAATATTTTTGTTGGTGTTACTGCAACTGCAAAAGCTGTGTTTGTTAAGCCTAAACTTGCAATGAGCGCTAAACCCGCTGTGATTTTTTTTCTTGTTTTCATACTTTTACCCAACCATTTTTTTATTTTTTATTATTTATTTTTCTGGTCACTATCTTAGTTTTTTATACTTATTTATAATATTAAGAGTGTTAATAATTCCTGTTTATAAATACTCAGTAGATGATTAATAGTCAAGAGTTACTTGTAATTTTAAGCGTAAAAAAATGTTTTTCTTGTCGATAACTCACTTATTTATAAATACTTTTCTATTTTTTGCTATTTTTCATGTTAGTTATTTTTTTATAATTGGCATATTATAATTAATAATACGTTTGAATATAAAAAGAAAGGAGCAAAATCTCTTTTACTCCTTCCTCTTTTTACGACTATTACTCTTTTTAATATAAGAATAATCTTTTAACTAATAAGAATTTTAATTCACTATTCTTGTTAGTTACTGTTACTTCTAACTATTTTTGTTATTTCTTTTTTAAGCTTGTAGTTTTAATCTCTCGATTTTGTGAGCTGCTGCCAAAATAATAACTTATAATCGCCATCCAACCACTACCGAGTGCGCCTAAAAGAACATAAAGCACATCTTTACTTGCGTACGGTATTGGGCGCATCATCATATAAACTACTAATATAAAGAATCCTGCGGTTACTGATATAGCAAGGATTGGCGTGGTGAGACTGTTCATTTCTTTTTCACGCTCTCTTGCCTTGTTTCTATCAATTTGAAAAAGTTTTTCCTCTTCAAGCCCGAGTTTTTTCATCTGCACTGCAAAATCTAAATCAGCCTTTTTTAACGCTAAAAGTTCCGCTGCACTTGCTTTTTCTATCGCATTTGCTACTTTCTTTTCAACATCGTCCTCACCTGTTATGCCAAAAACACTACAAAGTGTTGATATTGCCATTCCTACAAGTGGCGTTCCAAGGGCTGAACCTATTGTTGGCGCCACTTTTGCTACTATACTTTTCCATCCCATTATATTTTCTCCTCGTTTATACAGCTCCAGTGTATTAACGAGCATTATAATTGAAGAAACATGAAAAGCACCAAGTCGTTTATTTCTTTTCTTCAGTCTCTGTTTAAAATGAAAATTTTTTATTTAAAAAGAAAATTCATAACGCAAACTAGTGCCTATTGACATAAATGTAAAATGCTTACCTATTCCTGTTCCCAGCTCAAATGCTATTTTATTATAACTATTCACCGCATACCGAAGACCTAGCACCACATCTGCAAGTACCCCTGAGCTATCCATCTGGACTGTATCCACCTCTGCTAGTGTAAAATCTGTAGTTGAGAAAAACCGATACGATACGCCCACTCGAGCATAAGGTGACAGTATCCCTTTTTTTAGTTTAAAAGGACGCTCTAAACGAAGCCCTACACGTGGTGCTAACATTGTATAAGCACCAATATTTACAGAGTCATTTTTATTAATAGCATAATCTTGTGCTGAAATTCTTAAAAAATCGAGCTGTAGCTCTTTTGCAAGTTGAAAACCTGCTATATAAAATTCTCTGCCCACTCGCAATGAACTGCCATAAGCTAGTTGCGAGTATTTGATTTCTTTTGAACTACTCACTGTTTCTAAATCGTATTTATTTCCATAGTTATTCACCGAAATGAACAAATCTGCAAAATATCTCTTACTCGGTCGATATGAAAAATAAAGCCCTGCACTTAATGAGTCCTTTTCAGTTTCTGTATTATCTACACTCTCTGCATTTTGCCATGAAAAGCCATAACTTACGTAAGCGCCGACTATTAACGATTTCATCTTAGCTAGTTTTATGTTTCGATCATAAGCGAGAACAAAACCTGTGAGTGTTTTATTGAGTGAATTCACCACATTTAAATCAAGTTGTTCGTATAAAAAATATGGCTCTATCCAAAGAAAATTATTTTTTTTCGTGAAATCTACATCTAAATGCCTATATACTGCTCTTAGTTCTTTATTCCAAAAAGTTGGATTTGGCGAAAGAGATAAGGCCTGTATAGTAGCTTTTGAAGATAAACCTTCTGCATCACTCACTCTTATATCAAAAAAAAGAGAGTAGAATAAAAAGAGAATATATATTGGAAGAATGCTCTTTTTTCTCATAAATTTCTCGTATGCTGTATACTCTTGTCTTATTATTAATTAACAACTTATACAGTTTAAATACTTGCAAAAAATATGATATTATAAACGAAAAATTTCTGTGCCTACAATGCTTTTGCTGACAGTCTTTTAAATTTCTAATAACCTTTCTTTTTCCGTTCTATTCATTTTTTATTATGCAAAAAAAAGAGCAAGACGAATCTTGCTCTTTTTTTTAACTTTTTATTAACTCTCAGTGAAAGTTCTTATACTCTTTACTATAAATCATTTAAATTACTACTATTTCAAAATTTAAGAATTTAAAATAG
>CAMQUX010000239.1 GCA_947037905.1 uncultured Desulfovibrionaceae bacterium
GTGCTCTTGAGCTTGCAAAAAAACGCCTAACAAATTACCAAAAGCAGATGCATTTTTTTCATATGCCATTTTCTGAATTTGAAAAAGCACTCGACGCACTTGGCTGGGACGAGATAGATGGCGCCATTGTAGATTTAGGTGTTTCGTCTCTGCAGCTCGATTCTGGCGAAAGAGGCTTTAGTTTTCAAGAAGATGCGCCACTTGATATGCGCATGGATACTGTAAATACGCATACAACAGCAGCAGATTTAGTGGCAAATTTAAACCATGGTGAGCTTGCACGTTGTATTAGAGTTATGGAGAAGATCCTCTTGCTGGAAAAATATCCTCAGCAATTTTAAGAGAAAGAGAAAAAGAGCCCATAACACACACTTTGCAACTAGCTGAAATTATAAAACAAGCATATCCTCTAAAAATGCAAAAAACAGCACGAAACCACCCTGCCACAAGAACTTTTCAGGCTCTTCGTATAG
The DNA here is from genome assembly GCA_947037905.1 of uncultured Desulfovibrionaceae bacterium. GTDB lineage: Bacteria > Desulfobacterota > Desulfovibrionia > Desulfovibrionales > Desulfovibrionaceae > CAMQUX01. The sequence continues at coordinate 474 of CAMQUX010000239.1, forward strand.
CAGTAAATAGAGAAGATGAAGAGTTAGAATATTTTTTAGAAAACATTATTAAACGGTTAAAAGTTTCAGCACGCATAGTTGTTATATCTTTTCACTCTTTAGAAGACCGTATTGCAAAAAATATTTTTAGAGAAGAAGCAAAAACATGCATATGCCCAAGCAGGCAAATTATTTGCTCCTGTAGAGGGAAAGCAAATGTTCGCATTCTTACAAAAAAACCACAAATACCTACAGATAACGAAATAGCAGATAATAAAAGAAGCAGAAGCGCAAAACTACGAGCTGCTGAAAAAATACTATAGAAAAGGAACTTTTCATGAATACACGATTATTTTCGAACTCATATTTTATTTATCTTTTGGTCTGTACAGCTATTGCGCTTATTCTTACAATAGTTTGGATAAATATTGAAAAAGTAGATATTGCTTATACTGTGCATGAACTCCAAGGTGATATGCTAAAAAAAGAAGCTCTTATAGAGAAACTTCGTGTAGAGCAAGATACATTTTTCTCACCGCTACAACTCTTAGCGCTCGCAAAAGATTTCAACTTAAAACCTGCGAACCCTGGACAGCTTAGAAAAATAGATATAGCAGAAAATAATATTCTCCTTAAAAAACACGAAACAAATAAAATTGAAAAAGAAACTCTTGCCAGTAAAATCACAAAAGGTGCTCTTGCAAATAACAGGCAAACCCTTTCCTATAAAGAAGCAGTCCCTACGGAAGAAGAATTTTCCGCTTTAGCAGATAACCAATAAAATTTAAGAAAAAAGACAAGTACATGCGTAAACGCAATCAGTTTTCTGAAAATATCCAAAGCATTAAAAAGATACAAATAGTTCTTGTTATTTTTGCGTGCGTGTGGATTTATCTTTGGATAAAAGCTGGAGAGCATCAAATAATTAATGGCGTAAAACTCAGCAAAACTGCTGCAACTTTCAATATTGCACAGGAAAAAATTCAAGGGAAACGAGGAACAATCTTCGATAGAAATAATATCCCCCTTGCAACCACACTCGAAGTCACATCTGTTTCAGCAAGCCCCTACCAAATAAAAGATGCCGTAAGCACCGCAAAACTGCTTTCTCCTATCCTAGAAATTTCAGAAGCAACTCTTACAAAAAAACTACAAGAAAAGCGCCAATATATTTGGTTAAAACGAAAAATTAACGATACAGATGCAAAAAAAATTCGTGATTTAAAACTTGCAGGAATAAATGCTGAGATAGAATATATACGAAGCTATCCTAATGGTAGCCTTGCAGGACAACTTTTAGGTTTTGTAAACATAGATGGCAAAGGAATGGAAGGCTTAGAAAGTGCCTATCAGTCTGTTTTAGCAGGTGGAAAAGCACACTTTACAGTGCAGCGTGATGCAAGAGGCAGAAGATTGTATATGGACGTAAATGGACAGCCTACAAATTTAAATGGGCAAGATATTCACCTTACAATCGATTCTAAAATTCAAGCAGCAACAGAAAAAGCACTCGAAAAAGCTGTGGATAAATATGAAGGAAAGTATGGACATGCACTTGTTTTAGACGCTAAAACTGGTGATATTCTTGCCATGGCAAATTATCCCTTCTTTAATCCAAATATTTACAATAAAACACCCGCACATTTACGCAGAAACCGTGTAGCGCTCGATATTTACGAGCCAGGATCAACGCTAAAACCAATACTTTTCGCCGCAGCGCTAGATGCTAATATTATCGATGAAGATACACTCATAAACTGTGAACAAGGACGCTGGAAACTTGGTAAGAATTATATCAGAGATGACAGTATCCGCGGTCATGACTGGCTAACTGCCACAAAAGTTATGCATTACTCAAGTAATATCGGCGTTGCAAAAATCGGTCTAAAACTTGGCGCGCAGGCGTATCATAAATATCTGCAAGAATTTGGGATTGATCAAAATACTGGCGTTGAAATAAACGAAAATAAAGGGATTCTCCATCCAAAAGAACAATGGTCAGAATTTGATATAGCGTCTATTTCGTTCGGACAAGGTGTGGCAGTTACAACACTCCAACTTG